>JAUUZB010000188.1 GCA_030590185.1 Deltaproteobacteria bacterium | reverse complement strand
TCTTGGCGCCGAGGGTGACACCCTGGAAGATGCTCACCCCCCGGCCGATGATGCAGGTCTCGCCGATCACCACGCCGGTGCCGTGATCGATGAAGAAGCCCTCGCCGATGGTGGCGCCGGGGTGGATGTCGATGCCGGTGACGCTGTGGGCGTGCTCGGTCATGATCCGGGGGAGCAGCGGGACCTCGAGCAGGTAGAGCTCGTGGGCGAGCCGGAAGCTGATGCTGGCGAGCAGGCCCGGGTAGCAGAAGATCGCTTCGTCCGGGGAGGTGGCCGCGGGGTCACGCAAATAGGCGGCCTGCACGTCGGTGAGCAGGAGTCGGCGCACCTCCGGCAGGCGCCCGAGGAAGCGATCGACCAGCAGCTGGGCCCGGGTCGCGTCACAGTCGTCGCACTCGGCCGGGTTTTCCTCGCAGCCGAAACAGAGGCCCCGGTTGACTTGCTCGTAGAGGTTCTGGCGCACCCAATTGAGCTTGGCGCCCACGTGGAAGCGGACGCTGTCATCGGTGAGCTCGGTGTGGCCGAAATAACCCGGGAAGAGGACCGACTGCAGGGCGCGGACGACCTCGGCCACGGTGTCGCGGGACGGAAGAATGCGGTGCCAGGCGCCCGGTGGCTTGGGGCGAACCGCGGTGCCGTTGTCGTCGCACAGGCGGTCGACGATGTCAGCAAGGGCCGGATTCTCGGCGCAGGTGAGCTGGGATTTGGGCATGGTGGACCTCCCCTGGGTTCTCTACCGCCAGGTGGAAGCGAGGGTCGAGTCCTGAATTGGACCGATGTGGGACCGAAATTGGCCCCGTGGGCCTATGAAAAGACGCCATGCGCAAAGGTCAAGGTGGTAATGGGGAACAGGCACGGCGATCGCATAACAGCGAGTCGAGGGTTGCACTCGTCCCAAGGGCCACAGTCGGGCCGGTGTCCCTCCTCAAAACTCCGTCCGTCCTCATCAGGCGGCCTTCCGGACGTATTGGTGGTGCAGGCCTCCCACCACCGGTAGAGCCACCACGTTGCCCAGTTCCGGTGGCTCGATCTCGCGGTCACTGAGCTCTCGGATGGATGGTGATCGATCGCCCAAGGCTGTAAACTGGAGGAGGATCGGCGCTGACTCGGCAGAGACAGGCAGCGGTCGCAAAGGGAGTGGCAACCATGGGTCGAGGGTTCGTTGCCATCGTGTGCACGGTGGTCCTTGCCGGATGCGGCACCGCCCCGGTCGCGGGGGCCGTGGAGCCGTCTCTGAACGAGCCGGTGGAGCCGGCGCCCTGCGAGCACCACTGCATTAATGACGAGCTCGACTGCGACGAGACAGATGTCGATTGCGGTGGCGACGAATGTTCCCCGTGTGGGACCCTGCGGTCCTGTCGGCTGCCGGACGATTGTGAGAGCGGCATCTGTGCTGCCAACAAGACCTGCCAGAGTGACAGCCCGGCCTTGCTGTTGTTGACCACGGCGTCGCTGACAAAGGACGATACCCTGTGGAGCGCTATCGGCGCGTACCAGTCGGCCTTTGCCACGGCGACCGGGATGGAGGCGGCGTACGTCGAGATCGACTCCTACGCCTGCTCGGTGAGCTACGGCGAACGGGCGGAGAGCGTGCACAACTGGGTCGACATTCGAAGGGTCCTCCAGGCGATCATGAACGCCACCGGCGCGACCTATCTCTTGGTGCTCGGCGGGCCGCTGGTCGTGCCGCGGCCTGACCCAGGGGACCTGCCCAACAGCGTCGCAACCGTGCCGAGCGATTGGTGGTACCTCGATTTCGACGACGACGACGTCACCGACGAGGGCTATGCCGTCGGACGGCTACCTGACATTGCCTACGCCTCGGAAATCGTCGCCGTGGGGCTCGAGACCGCCACGGAGCTCCACCAGCTCGGGGGGTTCACACTCGACGCGCCCGTCGTCTTCTCGATCTCTGGGTATGCAACTCCACCGTATGGAGTCTGCGCCGAGTGCGACAAACGGGAGACTTTTTACAACCTCATGCAGAGCAGTGACCGCATCTTTTTCGGCGGTCACGGCAGCCCAACCTCAATCTCTGATGGCTACACGGGTGAATACGTCAAGATCAATGTCGACCACCTGCCTGAAGTCGATCTGCGTGGATTGCACCCCGTGATTCACGCCTTCTCGCCTTGCCAAGCCGGCCGCCTCTATGACTACCAGCGGACCCTGGCGACCGAATTCATCCGGGCGGGCGCAGGCGCCTATCTCGCCAGGGAGACGAACCTCGGATACCCGGTGGACCTGTGGCTTGCCTTCGCAGACGGCCTCGAGGGCGGTCTCCGTATCGGGTACGCGTTCAACCAGGCCATCATCGAAGCCATCGCGCTGGCACCCGACCCGTCGAGCCCGCCCATTGACCGCTCGCACCACTTGCACCTCTACGGCGACCCGACACTCAGGAGGCGATGAGGAAACCGTGCCTGACCTCGACCACCACGGGAAGCTCCAACCTGTCGTCGTCTCGATTGACGAGTCGGGACAACCGCGAGGTGGCGATCGTGCAGGGCCGAGATCGTCTCGGTTTTCATCGTTTGCACTCGCCCTCCTGTTGCTGACGGCGACCAACCGCGCCTCGGCCTCACCAATCGATTTCGCTTCGCACGTCGTTTTTCAGAGCGAGGCGAATATGCCGAGCGCCGTTTTCGCCGCCGATCTGGACGGCGATGGCGATCGGGACGTCATCTCGGCATCTGTGAATGACGACAAGATAGCCTGGTATCCGAACGAAGACGGCGCCGGTACCTTTGGCGGCCAGCGGATCATCTCGACGGCGGCCGGCTCCCCCCGCTCGGTTTTTGCCGCTGACCTCGACGGTGACGACGACGTGGATGTTTTGTTCGCGGCGAGGGGTGAGATCGCCTGGTACGAAAACACGGATGGAGTAGGTACCTTTGGCAGCAAGCTGGTCATCAGCACAGCGGTCTCGGATGGCCGGGACGTTCTCGCTGCCGACCTGGACGGCGACGGCGATCTCGACGTGCTCTCGGCCTCTTTGGACGACAACAAAATTGCCTGGTACGAGAACGTCGATGGCGCTGGGACCTTTGGCGGCCAACGGGTCATCACCACAGCGGCCGATCACGCCAGGTCCGTATTCGCCGCGGATCTGGATGGCGACGGGGATTTGGATGTCCTCTCGGCGGCGAGAGGAGACAACACAATCGCCTGGTATGAAAACAAGGAAGGCCAGGGAACGTTCGGTGACCTGCGGCTGATCACCGCGGCCGCGGTTGGCGCCGTGTCCGTCGCCGCGGCGGATCTCGACGGCGACGGGGATATCGACGTGCTCTCGGCGTCGTATGGCGACGACACGATCGCCTGGTATGAAAACACGGACGGCGACGGAACGTTCGGCGCGCAGCAGGTCATCTCGACGGCGGCCGATCGCGCCACATATGTTTTTGCTGCTGACTTCGACGGCGACGGGGATATCGACGTCCTCTCGGCGTCTGGCAACGACGACAAGATCGCCTGGTACGAAAACGTCGACGGCGACGGGACGTTCGGCGTCCAACGAGTGATCTCCACGACGGCGGGCGCTGCTGAGTGCGCCATCGCCGCGGACCTCGACGGCGACGGGGATCTCGACGTGCTCTCAGCCTCTTGGAGCGACGACAAGATCGCCTGGTACGAGAACACGGATGGGACCGGAGCCTTCAGCAGCGAACGGGTATTGACTCCAGGGGCGAGCTCCACCCAATCCGTCTTTGCCGCTGACCTCGACGGAGACGGCGATCCCGACGTCCTCTCGGCGTCGCGTGCGGACGGCAAGATCGCTTGGTATGGAAACGTCGATGGCGCCGGGACCTTCGGCGTCCAGCAAACCATCACGACGGCGGCCGCCCACGCCTATTGCGTCTTTGCGGCGGATCTCGACGGGGACGGGGATGTGGATGTCCTCTCAGCATCGGCCGACGACGACAAGATCGCTTGGTATGGAAATCTGGATGGAGCCGGGACCTTCGGTGGCCAACGGATCATCACCACAGCGGCCAATAGTGCCATCTTCGTTTTTGGTGCTGACCTCGACGGCGACGGCGACGTGGATGTTCTCTCGGCATCGTTCGAGGACGACAAGATTGCCTGGTACGAAAACACGGATGGGGCCGGGACCTTTGGCGGCCAGCGGGTCATCACCACACTGGCCGATAGCGCCCAGTCCGTGTTCGCCGCGGATCTGGACGGCGACGGGGATCTCGATGTCCTCTCGGCGTCGGCTGCGGACGACAAGATCGCCTGGTATGAAAACGTCGATGGCGCCGGAACGTTCGGGGGCCAGCAGATCATCACCACCCTGGCCGATGGCGCCAAGTCCGTGGTCGCCGCGGATCTGGACGGCGACGGGGATCTCGACGTCCTCTCGGGGTCGAGTGTCGATGACGAAATCACCTGGTATGACAACACCGACGGCGACGGTACGTTCGGCGGCAAGCAGGTCATCACCACACAGGCCCACTCCGTCCGATCAATCTTCGCCGTTGACCTAGACGACGATGGGGATGTCGACGTCCTATCGGCCTCTTGGGGAGACTACCGGATCGCCTGGTATGAGAACACGGACGGCGACGGTGGCTTTGGCGACCAACAGGTCATCTCCACCTCGGCCTACGGCCCGCGTTCCGTCTTTGCCATTGACCTCGACGGCGACGGGGATGTCGACGTTCTCTCGGCGTCGTCTGACGATGACAAGGTCGCCTGGTACGAGAACTTGGGAGATCTACCCTGTGTCCCAGACCCCTGTCAGAACGGCGGCACCTGTATCGAGGCAAGTCCAACCCATACCTGCGAATGCAGCGGCACGGGCTTCACCGGGGCCGATTGCGAAAGCGATGTGGACGAGTGCACAGCCGGCACCGACAACTGCCATGCCGCCGCGGCCTGTACCAACACCGCCGGCAGCTTCACCTGTGCGTGCGGCCCCGGCTACACGGGCGACGCCGTCACCTGCGAGGACGTGGACGAGTGCGCCGCCGGCACCGACCTCTGCCACGCCGCCGCCACCTGCACCAACACCGCCGGCAGCTTCATCTGTGCGTGCAATCCCGGCTACGCGGGCGACGGCGTCACCTGCGAGGACGCGGACGAATGCGCCACCGGAACCGACAACTGCCATGCCGCCGCGACCTGCACGAACACCGCCGGCAGCTTCACCTGTGCGTGTAACCCCGGCTACGCGGGCGAGGGCGTCACCTGCGAGGACCTAGACGAATGCGACGCCGGTACTCACGATTGTGACCCCAGGACGACGTGCTCCAACACCCCGGGCTCCTTCACCTGCGGTTGTCTCCCGGGGTTCGCCGACAGGTACGGCGACAGCAGCCAGTGCGATGACATCAACGAGTGCTCCACGGGCGCGAGCGACTGCGATCCATTGGTGACCTGCACGAACATTCCCGGCTCCTTTGCCTGTGGCGCCTGCCCCGGCGGTTTTGCGGATAGGCATGGCGACGGCACGCAATGCGACGACATCGACGAGTGCACCACAGGCACTAGCAATTGCCATTCCGCCGCGTCCTGTATCAACACGACGGCTGGCTTCACCTGTGCCTGCAATACCGGCTTCGCCGGGGACGGCGTCACCTGCGCGCCCGTTTCGCAAGGCACAGCCTCGACGAGCGGATGCACGTGCCAGGCGAGCAGGCCGAGCGCCTTCCTGCTCCCGCTCCTGTGGGTTCTTGGTTGGGTCCGGCGGCGGGGTCGACGGGAATCGCTGTAATGCCTTCCCCAACAAGAAAGAACCGACCCGACGCTCGATCGCGTCCGTCAGTAGTCGTCGCGTGACACCTTGCGACAATCGCCAACGTTCACCGCTTCGACGCCGGCCCCGAAGCTGAAGGCAACCTCCAGCTTTCCGTCTTCCCTGACCTTCCGAACCGTGCCCGGGCCTTTGGACGAGTGGTTGAACTTGTCGCCCAACGCCCAGTCGGTTCGTTCGTCGGGCGGTTCGTCGTACTCCTCGCAAACGAACGAGCTATCGGGCGGGCGCTCCTGTAAGAAATTTTCGCTCAACAGCGACTCCTCTGGTGGCATTGGCATCGCCCCCTCTAACGGCCCACCCGGGCGGCTCGTTCAAGTTGAGGGGCGGAGGCTCGGGTCGATGTCCCTAAATCTCGTCCTCGAACATTTTGAGCAGGCACCTCAGGGGTCGAGGGTACGGACCAGCCGAAAGCCGACCCAGGGGACACCCGTTTGCAGATCCACCGCTTCGCGGTGGGCGATACGACAGTCCGAAGCCAGGGAACGGAAGCTGCACCCTCGTACGATCAGAGGATCGGTCGGCACGGCGCGCGGATGCTCGGGATCGGTGACCGGGTCGGCGCCAAAGACATGATCCGCCGTCCAGACTACCTCGGCGACGTTTCCGATCATGTCGTGCAACGGTATGGCGTTGGGCGTAGCGCCCGACAGGACAGGTGCATTGAAGGAATCAAACACCAAGAAGAGCTCCGGGGGAAAGTCATCAGGATACAACCGCAAGACGTTGCCCCCCGGGGGATGCGGGCCGCAGGAGGGATCCGCGGCGCAGGGGACGGGATCCGGCATGTTGAGATAGACGTAGGGCAGCAGGGCCGAATTCCAGCCATACCAACCCAAGGGGTCGAGGTTCGGCTCGGGGAACAGGGCGGGGTCCCCGGGGGTGAGCGTCCCATCGGTGATGGCCGTGGGATAAAAGGGGGTCGTCACCTGCCCCCCGGCCCGGGCGGCATATTCCCATTCCGCCTCGGTTGGCAAACGGTACCCGGGACAATCGTAGACAGAAGCGAACGCCGCCGCCAGGGTGACCTCGGCGGACTGTACATCATAACAAGGGGTGAGCTCGGCATGGATGCTCAGGGAGTTCGCGAGCTCGGCCATGTCGCTCAAGGGCTGCCCACCGGCCGCTAGCGGCGGACCCGCGCCGGTCTCAAAGGCCCTGGCGCAGGCGGAGAGTTCGAGACCCAGGGATCTAACATCTTCGCACAGATCCACAGTGACCTCGGAGCTCATGATTTCAAAGGCGTGGGTCAAGGTGACCTGGTGCTGGGTTTCGTTGTCGTCGCGATAGAGCTC
>JAUUZB010000416.1 GCA_030590185.1 Deltaproteobacteria bacterium | reverse complement strand
GCCAAGCTCGAACACAGCATCGAGCACGGGACGATGCCGCCGGGAAAATACACGATGTTGCATTGGAACGGCTCCCTGTCGGCCGACGAGGAGAAGGCCGTGATCGACTGGATCCACGCGACCCGGCGCCAGCACTATTCGAGCGACAACGCGCCCGAGGATCTGAAAGCCCAGGTGTTGCAGCCCCTGCCCAAGATCCCCGAGCTGGACGCGGCGAAGGTCGCCCTGGGCAAAAAGCTCTACCACGATGTCCGCCTCTCCAAGGACGACAGCATCTCCTGCGCATCCTGCCACGCCTTGGCCACGGGGGGCGTGGACCGCTCGCAGTTCTCCAAGGGCGTGGGCGGCGTCATGGGAGACATCAACGCGCACACGGTCTACAACGCGGCCCTGCAGATCGCGCAGTTCTGGGACGGCCGAGCCGCGGACCTCCAAGCGCAGGCGGACGGCCCCCCGAACAACCCGGTGGAGATGGCCTCCAACTGGCCGGAGATCGTCGCCAAGCTCGAACAGGATGCAGAGCTAAAAGAAGAATTCCTCGCGGCGTACCCCGAGGGGTTCTCCGGTGAGACCATCACGGCGGCCATCGCCGACTTCGAAAAAACCTTGATCACCCACGACTCGGCCTTCGACCGCTTCCTGTTGGGCGAGACGAACGCCTTGAGCGACGAGGCCAAGGCGGGCCACGGGCTGTTCGTCAAATACCAGTGCGCAACCTGCCACGTGGGGGCGGCGCTGGGCGGCCAATCCTACGACAAGCTCGGCCGGGAGGGAGACTATCTCGCCGACCGCGGCAACATCGGCAAGGCGGACGCCGGCCGCTTCAACCTAACGAAGAACGAGAAGGATCATCATCACTTCAAGGTGTCCATCCTGCGCAACGTGGCGCAGACGGCGCCCTACTTCCACGACGGCTCGGTCGAGACCCTCGAGGAGGCGACAACGCTCATGGCAAAATACCAGGTCGGGCGGAGCCTCAACGATACCGAGGTCAAACAGATCGTGGCCTTCTTGCATAGCCTGACCGGGAAGTACGAGGGCGAGCTCCTCAAATAGCGTGGCGCCGGGGGGGCGGCCTGAATGAGCGACCTGGCGCTCCGCCAGACGTGCCGGAGTCTGTTGCGTCCACGATTGTTGACCGTCGTTGAACAATCTGGACACCGTCCAGATCTGTAGACAACTCGCATCACCCAAGTCCCCGGAATTGCAGGATGGGCACTTGGCCCAGACCGTGCACACATCCTCAGGGCCGAGATGCCCGTCACGGCATTGGGTTGCCGGAAAAAAAGACCTCGGCTTGGGGATGAATAGACATGAAGACCTCACACCTCCGAAACGGCTTCCGGTTGGCGATCGCCGCCGGCCTCGTGACCCTCAGCACCTGCGGTCCTTCTAGCGGCCCATCGATCGACCCTCCGGACATTCCGTATCAGCCGGACCCCGGCACGATCGTCATCTCCAGCCTCCCCGCGTCCCAGCAGCAGGAGCTCAATCAGCTCATCAGCGACCTCGATGAGACGGCGGACATGACGGCGGCCGAGTTCCACGACCGTTATGCGGTTCCCTTTGCCGCGGATATCCCCTACGACCCGACCACGGCCGACCACCTGCCGCTCATCCAATCGTCATCGCTGGCGCTCGATCAAGATGAGCTCGCCAAGCTCGGGGAGAACGGCTTCGTGATCACGGACCGCTGGCGCTTCCCGTCCTTTGTGGACGGTTACGCCACCATTTATCTCGAAGACCTCCCGGTGTTCGTGTCCGCGGACGCGATCATGTTCGCGGTGCACCGCTCCTACGACCACATCCTAAAGGCCGCCGAGCTCGAGGTCCTCATCCCAACGCTGACCACCATGCTCGACGAGATGCGCGCGGCGCTGGCGGCCGGCGGCGCCACAGCCCTCGGCACGCAGGCTCAGGTGGACGCGGATGTCTTCCTCGCAGTGGCGGCGAGCCTGCTGCGGGGCGAGCTGGTCGCGCCGGTGGCGGGCGGCGACGTCCTGGAAATCTCCGAGCTCTTTACCAGCGCCCTGGGCGCCTCCGGCTGGGTCGAAACAATCCTGTTCGGGGTCGAGCGCAACATGGACTTCTCCCAGTTCACGCCCCGCGGGCACTACACCGACTCCGACGAGCTGAAGCGCTATTTCCGCGCCATGATGTGGCTCGGTCGGATCGACTTCCGCATGCTCGAAGCACAGCCAGACGGCTCCCTCACCTTTCACCGCCGGCAGCTCGAGGGCGCCTTGGCCCTTCGCGATCTCATGGTGCCGGCCACCGTGAATCGCTGGACGATGATCGACGACGCCATCCAAACCTTCGTGGGCGAATCCGATTACATGGTCCTGCCGGAGTTGAGCGCCTTGTTGGCGGACCTGGGTGTGGGGGATGACCTCGGCGGCCTCGCGGACATCTCCGATGATGCCATCGCGCAGGCGATCCTCGACGGCGGCTACGGCACCCAGCGGATCTGCAGCCACATCATGATCAACGGCATCGGCGCGACGACCATGCCCCTCTCTTCGAGCTTCGCCCTCTTTGGTCAGCGCTATGTCATCGACTCCCACGTCTTTTCCAACGTGGTTTACGACCGCGTCCAGGCCGGCACTGTCTATCGCATGATGCCGGATCCCCTCGACGTCGCCTTCGCCGCCCTGTCCAACGACCAGGCCGGCCTGCTCCTCGACGCCGAGCTCAACGAGTGGGGCTACGCCCCGGACCTGCACGCCATGCGCGTTCTGGCTGACGCCCATCCCGAGGGTTTCTGGCAGACCAACCTGTACAATAGTTGGCTCTCTGCCCTACGCACCCTGTCCCCGGACGCCAGCGTCGCGGATCCGGCGACCGCCGGCATCCCGTCGGTTGCGGCCACCGAGGCCTGGGGACGACGGCTCGTGAACACCCAGCTCGCCTCCTGGGCGGAGCTGCGCCACGACACCATCCTGTACGCCAAACAGTCCTACACCGAGGGCGCCAGCTGCGAGTACCCGGACGCCTACGTCGAGCCCAACCCGGAGTTCTTTGCCAGCATCGTGGCCTTTGCCCAGCGCGGCCGGGAGCTCAACGCCGTGCTCGACTTGACGCCGTCGTCGTGGCTCGGCGCCGCCATCACCGGCTACTTCGACCGCCTCGAAGCATCAGCGGCCAGGCTCGAAGAGATGGCCCGTCATCAACAGACCGGCACGCCGTACACCGCCGAGCAGCTGGAATTCATCAATCAGGCCGTCATCGTGGAGCTCGGCTGCGGCGGCGTGACGAGCGCCTCGGGCTGGTACGTGGAGCTGTTCTTCAACGTCTTCAACGCCGTCGAGTACGACCCGACCATCGCCGACGTCCACACCCAGCCGACGGACGCCGGTGGCACACCCGTCGGTCGCGTGCTCCACGTCGGCACCGGCCTGCCGCGCATGATGGTGGTGACCGTCGATACCTGCACCGGACCCCGGGCCTATGTCGGCCTCGCCTCCGCCTACGCCGAGGTCATCACCGAGGGCTTCGAGCGCCTCGATGACGAAGCCTGGCGGGCGGAGCTCGGGTACCAGAACGCGGAGGACGTGGTGTGGATGAGGGATTTGGTGGTTCGTTAGCCCGTGTTGCGGCGGCCATGACGGTGACACAAAGTCGTCTTGCGGGGTGAATTGTCGCGAGGAGGAGTATTGCGTTCTTTTTTTCGCTGACCGAGACCGCTGGCCGGTAGAGGCGTGAAAGGAAACCCTCCCATGACATCGATCTCGCCCATGACGCGTCGCGTTGCCCTGATTGCATTCACCTCCTTCGCTGCGTTGACTGTGGCTTGCGGCAGCAACACCGTCGGCAGCGACGGTACCGGCGGAGACGCTGGCGGCGGTGGAACCGGGGGGATTGGCTCAGGCGGAACCGGGGGCACGGGCGGAATCGGCGGCACGGGCGGGATCGGCGGCACGGGCGGAATCGGTGGCACGGGCGGAACCGGGGGCACGGGCGGTATCCCTGGAACCGGCTATGGCGCGACCTGCATCGTACCGAGCGATTGCGGCGGGGAGACTCCGATCTGCGCCCCCAGCGGTTATTGTGTCGAGTGCACCTCGGACCTGAGCTGTTTCGGCGGCGACGTGTGCAACGCCGATGGCCTCTGCGCCGGCTGCGCCTCAGACGCCGACTGCGGCGACAACAATCCGTTCTGTAGCAGCGACCGGGACCGCTGTGTCGAATGCCGCATCCATACCGACTGCAACGATCCAGTCGATGCCTTCTGCCGCCCCGACGGTAGCTGCGACGCCGGCTGCGCCACCTCGGCCGACTGTGGCGGCGGTCGCCCGGTCTGCTCGCTCAACACCTGCGTCGAATGCGCCTCGAGTGCCGACTGCGACCGTGGCCAACCGATCTGCGATCTGAGCACGGCCCGCTGCGAGGCTTGCCTCAGCGACGCTGACTGTGGCGGTGGCAACCCGTTCTGTGCCGACATGAACTGTGAGGAGTGCGTTCAAAACACCGACTGTGGCCCGAACGAGCGCTGCTCGGACAACCTCAACTGCGAGACGAGCTGCCTCTCGGACGCCGACTGCGTGGCCCTCGGCAACCTGCCCGTCTGCGACACGACGCTGGCGATCTGCGTGGAGTGTGCCTCCGACACCAACTGCACGGATCCCCAAAACCCCGCTTGTGTGCAGAACCGTTGCGACGAGTGCACGTTGACCAACCACTGCACCTGGGATGCGCAGCTGCCGGTCTGTTTTGAGAATCAATGCGAGGAATGCCTCACCAACCCCGACTGCGACTGGGACGCCCAAAAGCCGATTTGTATCGGCAACAACTGCGAAGAGTGCACCTCGGATCTACAATGCGACTGGGACGCCCAACAGCCGGCCTGCGTCGGCAACAACTGTGAGGAATGCGCCGACGATACTCACTGTACCTGGGACGCGGCCCTGCCCCATTGCGTCAACGATCGCTGCGAACAGTGCGAGCTGGACACCGACTGCGCGCCGACCGAACGTTGCTCGCCGGACAACCTCTGCGTGGCGGCCTGCGCTGATGACACCGACTGCGCGGCCCTGGGCGGCGATCCCCACTGCGACGTTCCGCTCGGGCTCTGCTTTGCGTGCGTGGACGATGGTCACTGCGGCAACGCCCAACAACCAGCCTGCGTCG
>JAUUZB010000918.1 GCA_030590185.1 Deltaproteobacteria bacterium | reverse complement strand
ATGATGAAGATGTACATCGGGCCGGTGCCGGACAATCCGGTCACCGCGTCCATCAGCCGCTCATCCACGGTGGTGACCGTGCCGACGGTCTCGAATAGCTTGGTGGCGAGATCGAGGTCCCGGCGCTTCGCCCACTTGCCGGCGCAGATGCCGGTGGCGCTCATCCTGACCATGGCGGTGATGTTTGGCATCGAGCGCACCACCCGCGGCTTGCCGCCGACCAGGCGCTCGATCAGGCCGGTGGGGAAACCGGCCGCCACCGACACCAGCAGGGCGCCAGGCGTGAGGTGGTCTTTGACTTCGACCAACACCTCGTCGAGGATCTGCGGCTTGACCGCCAGCAGGACCAAGTCAGCACCGGTCACCGCCTCGACGTTGCTCTGGAAGGTTTTGATTTTGAGGTCCTTGCGCACCGCCTCGCGCTTGGCGCGGCTGCGATCGGCGGCCCGCACCTTGGCGGGGGTGACGGTTTTGGCGCGCAGCATGCCGCGCAACAGGGCAGTGCCCATGTTGCCGGCACCGAGACAGGCGATGGTCAGCTTTTTCATGAGGGCGGCCCTTTATCCGGCATGGGCCGAGACATCAATCGAAGACTGGAGTCGCCCGCCGCTCGCCGCTCGCCGCTCGCCGCCCGCCGCTCGCACGCTCGCACGCTCGCCGCTCGCCGCTCGTTGCTCGTCGCTCGTCGCCCGTCGCCCGTCGCCCGTCGCTCGTCGCTCGTCGCTCGTCGCCCGCCGCTCGCTGGCGCCCGGGCGGGTCGGGTCACCGCTCACGAACGTGACCGCGTCGATGCCGTCGCCGCGGGCAGCGCCACTGGGATCCGAAGCTCCATGCCGACCTCGATCCGCGACGGATCCGGCACGGCCTGGCGGTTGGCGGCCTGGATCACGGCCGCCTGTTGGCGATCACCCAGCAGACGCTCAGCGATCACGCCGAGGGTATCGCCCCGCTGGATCCGATAGACCACGAAGCGGGGCAGCTTGACCGCGGTGCGCTTTTTCACGGACTCGGTCGGCTCGAGCTCCGGGTTGTGTCGGCCGAGCTGCTCCGCATAGCCAACCGGCACGGTGGCGGTCTGGGCGAAGCGATTGAGGGACTGACCCGCTTCGAGCCAGCGGTACACGAAATGCCCATCGTCCGCCGGCAGCGCCTCCACCGGCAGGGGGCCAGCCGCAGCTACGCCCGCTGCCCCGGGCCTATGGAGCTCGACGGAGGCGACCTCTTGCCCACGGCTGATCTCGATCGCCAGCGCGAACCCGACCGCCACCAACACCACCGCCACCATCGCGCCCCAATGGATGCGCCGGCGTTCCCGACGCAGTTGGGTGACCAGCCGGCGGGTGTCGTAGACATCGTGGTGCGAGCCCGGCTCCCACGGCTTGGCCCGCCCGGTGGCGCGGGCGAGCTGCGCGGCCACGTCGGCGCGGCCCGAAGAATCCGACTCCGAACCCGAACCCGACACCGCCACCGAACCCGAACCCGACACCGAACCCGACACCGAGCCCGAGCCCGAACCCGAACCCGAACCCGAACCCGAACCCGACACCGAACCCGAACCCGCCACCGAACCCGAACCCGATCCGGGCACCGACACCGACACCGGCACCGAACCCGACACCGAACCCAACCCCGGCGCCTCCACGAACCCCGGGGAGGACACGATCGCCGAGGGCGCCACCGGTTGCGCCGTCTCGGCCGCGGCACAGGACGCACCCGCGGACTCAACCTCTGGCTGCGCCATCTCGGTTGCTCCCCCACCCTGCCCAGCCACAAACACCTCGACCAACGACAACGGCTGGGACTTACCGGTGACCAGTGGCGCCTGGACCCGCGTGGCCGCCGCACCGGGGCGGCGCCTAAAGGTCAGGTATTCGAGAAAGCGATGCAGCTCTGGGATCCACTCGGGCGGCGTGAGCCGCAACTGCTGAAAGAAGATCCGGGTCCGGGTGTCCGGCGGTCGCTCCTCTTCGCCCTGCTCGAGGACCACCATCAGGTGAGAGCCGCCTAGCTTGATCTGGTCATGGCTGGCGAGCTTGGCGCGATGCACCCGCTCCCCGTTCACGCGGCAACCGCCGGTGTGGCCGAGATCGATCAGGGTCGCCTTCCCGTTCCAAATCTCGATCATGGCGTGGCACTGCGCGAGGGAGGAGTCTTCGAGCGGCACGTGCACCGAGGGCAGCCGCCCGATCCGAACCAGACGACGGCCCCGACTCGAGAAGGCATACTCCCGCAGGAGCTTGCCGTCGCGCAGGACCATGACCTTGACGGTGAGCTTCGGCTTACGGGTCGGATTCAACTGGCTATTCGAGCGGGGAATGTGACGCATGGGGACTCTCCTCGCACCGTCACCGGATCCCCGCCCGCAAACCGGACACCCCGCTGGGCGCCGGGCCGTCCGTCAGCGACGCTGGTCAGTCGGACGGCACGCCGTCGTCGGACGGCTCAGTCCCCCGCGCTCCGCCGACCGGCACTCGGATCGCCACCGTAGTGCCTTGACCCGGCGTCGACTCGATCTCGACCGTCCCGGCCAGAAAGGAGACCCGCTCGCGGATCCCGTAGAGCCCGAGCCCCACCGGAGCCGCCGCCTGGAGCACGTCCGGATCGAGGCCCTTGCCATCATCCTCGACCTCCATGCTCAACTGCTCCGGACCGAGCCGAATGACGATCGCGACATTCTGGGCCTCGGCATGCTTGCCAACGTTCGAGAGGGCCTCCTGCAGGATGCGATAGACCGCGGCGGCAAAGACCCTGGGCAAGCGGTCGTAGCCTTCACCGATGAACTGCAGGTCGGGCGTCACCCGGTATTGTTCGCCAAACTCCGCGGTCATCCGCTCGGCCGCGGCGCGAAAACCGAGGTCGTCGAGCAGGTAGGGATGGAGACCGCGGCTGAGGCGCGTCACTTCGCGGGCGCCGCGCGACGCGATCTCGCGGATGGCCCGCGCTTGACGACGGGCCTCCTCGAGGGTCTTTGCCTCGTCGAGGGCTGCGAGCCCTACCGAGATCGAGGCGAGGTACTGTCCGGTGTCGTCGTGCAACTCCCGAGCGATGCGGCGCCGCTCGTCTTCCTGGGCTACCAGCACCTGCTCCACGAACCGCCGGCGCAGGGCCTCCGCCTGCCGCTGGTCGGTGACATTTCGCACGATGGCGATCACCTCCTCCGGACCACTGGGCACCAACCGCGCCTCAAAAAACT
>JAUUZB010001086.1 GCA_030590185.1 Deltaproteobacteria bacterium | reverse complement strand
GGCGGCAGGCAAGGAGTACCGCGGCACCGAAGGGGAGGACGACGTCTCCCTGCGGGTCATCGCCGACCACGCACGGGCGACCGCTTTTTTGGTCGCCGACGGCGTGCAGCCGAGCAACGAGGGGCGCGGCTACGTGATGCGCCGGATCATGCGGCGCGCCATTCGTCACGGCCGGCGGCTCGGCTTCGACGACATCTTCTTCGACCGCTCCTGCCTCGCGGTGGTCGAGCAGATGGCGGATGCCTACCCGGAGCTACGCGAGTCGCAGAAGTTGATCCAAAAGGTAGCGGCCCTCGAGGAGGAGTCCTTCCGCCGCACCCTCGACACCGGCCTCGGCATCCTCGACCGGGAGATCACAGAGCTCAAACGCGGCGGCGCCACTGAGATCCCCGGCGCCACGGTGTTCAAGCTCTACGACACCTACGGTTTCCCCAACGACCTCACCGAGGTGATCGCTGCGGAGCACGGACTGGGGGTCGACGCTCCCGGCTTCGAACAGGAGATGACCGCCCAACGGAAACGCAGCCGCGGCGGCGCGGTGGGCGAGGAGGCGGTGGCCGGGGTCTACAAGCAGCTCAAGGCAACGGTCGGTGCGGTGACCTTCGTCGGCTACGAGCACGAGGATGATCCGCTCACCGGCCGGGAGGGCAAGTGGCGCCAACGGGACGACGACGGTGTGTCCTATATCGAAACAAAATGCACGGTCCGGGCATTGGTCCAAAACGGTGCCGCGGTGGAGACCGCCGCGGCCGGACCCCTGGAGTTGGTGCTCGATCCGACGCCCTTTTACGGCGAGTCCGGCGGCCAGGTCGGCGACCCGGGGCGGGTGACCGGCGAGGCTGGCCTCAACATCCTGATCGCCAACAACCTCAAGCCCCTCGAGGATTTCACCGTGGCCCACGGCCGGGTGGAGCAGGGTGAGGTGAAGGTCGGCGACGAGGTCTGGGCCGGTTACGCCACGGCGCGGCGCAAGCGGACCCGCGCCCACCACTCCGCCACCCACCTGTTGCACGGCTCCCTGCGTGGGGTGCTCGGCGAGCACGTCAAGCAGGCCGGCTCGTTGGTCGACCCCGAGCACCTGCGTTTCGATTACTCCCACTTCGAGGCGCTGACCCCGGCGCAGCTGCGCGAAGTGGAGGATGACGCCAACCGCCGGGTGCAGGGCGGCCACGGGGTGGTCACCGAGGTCCTGCCCTTTGACACCGCCAAGGAAAAAGGCGCCATCGCCTTTTTCGGAGACAAATACGGCGACGTGGTGCGGGTGGTGAGTATGGGCGAGGCGGTGGAGTTCTGCGGCGGCACCCACGCCAAGAGCACCGCTGACATCGGGGTGGTGTTGATCACCCGGGAGGAGGCGATCGCCAGCGGCGTGCGGCGGCTCGAAGCGCTGGTGGGCGAGGCGGCCGAACAGCGCAGCCGCGAGACCGCGGCCCGCTTGAAGCGCGCCGCCGAAATCATCAACGGCGAGTCGGAGGAGGTGCCCGAGGACGCGGCTATTCTCCAGTCGGTGCTCAAAGCCGTGCGCCAACGCGCCGAGTTGCAGGCCCAACTCGGATCAGCGGCGGCCGACGCGATCGAGGCGCTCGAGCCGGTCGAGGGTCCGGCCTCAACGGAGACGATCGGGCTGGAGGAGGCCCAGCGGCTCCGCGATGCCTGGCAGGGGCTGGTGATCCTGGCCAACGCCAGGGGCAGCGAGGCCGAGGCGGCCCTCGACGAGCTGCTCAGCCGCGATCCGAACCTGGATCCCGGCGGCCTGTTGCGTGGTCTAGCGCGCCTCGGGGCCGGCAACCGCGTGCTCGAGCGCCTGCAACAAAAACAGAAATCTTCCCAGCTAGGCTCCCAGGCCGGCGACCTGATCGAGACCGCCAAGGAGATCAACGGCGTCAAGCTGCTCACCGCCGTCCTCGACGGGGTGGAGACCAAGAGCCTGCGAGAGATCGCCGACCGCCTACGCGACAAGCTCGGCTCCGGCCTCATCGCCCTGTGCGCCACCAACGACGGCAAGGTCGCCCTGCTCATCGCCGTCACCGACGACCTGACCTCGCGCTTCAAAGCCGGCCCCCTGGTCAAGGAGCTAGCCCCCATCATCGGCGGCCGCGGCGGCGGCAAACCCCAACTCGCCCAGGCCGGCGGCACCAAACCCGAGGCCGCCCCCGAGCTCTTCACCGCGCTCGAGGCGCTGATTGCGAAAGGCTAATATAGTAGTGTCATATAGTAGTGTCAGGCACTACTATATGTCATATCGCAATAATTTACTGAACGATGACAGGCGGTTCCAAGAGGGCCCATTCCATGTGGTGGTGCTATATGGTAGTGTCAGGCACTACCATATGCCATTTGTCGGCGGTTTCCTGGGCCGGTGCGGGCGGTCTTGACGTGACTGGTCTGGGGCGCGCGTGGACCGGTTCGAGACGGGCCCTCCGGTACCGAAAGAAATGACCCATCGTGGTGCCTGACATCCGCATACGAGACACCAGGACAGGCGCCATTGCCCTGACCGTGGCGGTGCCGGCCCTGTTTTGGTGGACGATCACCGACCGGCTGGACCTGCCCAAGTTGGGAGTGCTGATGCTGGGGGCGCTGATGCTTGGCGCCCTCGGGTTGGTGCGGCGCCGCGGGATTGGGGCTGCCGCGGCCCTGGCGAGCAGCGTGCTGGTAGTGGCACTCATCGTTGACTCCGCAGAGGTGGCGGCGCGGGTCGAGGGGTGGGCCGGTTGGCTGGCCTGCCTATTACTGTTCGACGCGGCGCGGGAGGT
>JAUUZB010000162.1 GCA_030590185.1 Deltaproteobacteria bacterium | reverse complement strand
TGCGGGTCGAGGCGGCCCTGGCGCGGCAGCCGGAGATCGAGAACCAGCTGGTGCGCGCCCCGATCGTGATCGCCAGCCTGCAGCGTACCGGCACAACCCTGCTGCATCGGCTCCTGTCGGTCGATCCAGGGATTCGATCCCTGCCGACCTGGGAGGCCCTCGCTCCGGTGCCGTCGCCTAAGCGGCATTGGGGTGGCCACGACCCGCGGATGCTCAAGGCGGTGCTGGCCGAGCGCAGCCTCGCCTACATGGCGCCGGACTTTTTCGCCGTGCATCCGGCCGAGGCCCGCTCGCCCGAGGAGGACGTGCTGCTCCTCGACTACTCGTTCCTCTCCACGGTCGCCGAGTCGATTCTGAGGGTGCCGACCTACGCCACCTGGCTCGAGCGCCAGGATCAGGCGCCGGCCTACCGCTACATGAAGCGCCTGTTGCAGCTCATGCAGTGGTACCGGCCGGGCCGGCGTTGGGTGCTCAAGTCACCCCATCACCTCGAGTGGCTCGACACCCTGTTCGAGGTCTTCCCCGACGCTCGCCTGATCCAGACCCACCGCGACCCGCTCAAGGTGGTCGCGTCGTTCTGCAGCATGATCGCCCACGCCCGGGGCGTGTTCAGCGACGACGTCGACCCCCACGAGGTTGGCCGTCACTGGTCGCGCAAGCAGGTCCGGCTGATCACCCGCGCCTCGAGGATCCGGGAGAGTCGCGGCGACGCCGGCATTATCGACGTCTCCTATTACGACCTGGTCGCCGATCCGTTGCGGGAGCTCGGTCGCGTCTACGAGCACCTCGGCGAGCCCCTGACCCCGGCCACCCGGGAGGCCATGGGTCGGTCTCTTCCCGCGAACCGCAAGGACAAGTACGGCCGGCACCGCTACCGCCTCGAGGACTTCGGGCTCGAGGCCGCGCAGATCGACCGCCAGCTCGCTGCGTATCGCGAGCGCTTCGACATCCCCCGGGAGTGAGGCCGGCCCGGGTTGGGCGTTGAAGCTGCGGGCGGCGCTCGTCTTGCCAAGCCCGGCTCGAGATGCGAAACCGCCGCTCATGAGCTATCGAGCCATCATCTCCTCGTTCGCGTTGCTTCTCACCACGCCCGTCGTGGCCACGGCCGGGGAGAGCCCCTGGGAGCTGGCCGCGGAAACCGACGACCACGTCACGGTCTACAACCGCGAGGTGCCGGGCGGGAAGGGGATCGCCGAGGTCAAGGCGGAGCTGATCATCAATCAGCCGATCGAGAAGGTCTGGAAAGCCGCCACCGATCATCTCCGCTTCGTGGAGTACATGCCGTACATCGAGGTGACCAAGGACGTGGGCAAGGGCCCGAACGGCTCGATCTACGTCTACTACCGGATCGATCCACCGTTGGTGAGCAAACGGGAGTACACCCTCAAGCTCTGGTCCGAGATCGACGAGGCCAAGGGCGTCTGGATCCGTCGCTGGAACCTCGCCGACGACAAGGGCCCGCCCCCCAACGACGACTGGGTGCACCTGAGCGTCTCCAAGGGTTATTGGCGCCTCGAGAAGCTGGGCAGTCGCAGCACCCTGGCGGTCTACTGGGTATATACCGATCCGGGCGGCTCCATTCCGCTGTGGATCGCGAACAAGGCCAACACCTCGAGCCTGCCGGACGTCATGCGGGCGGTGCGTAACCGGGCCGCGGATCCGAAGTGGCGGCGGGACGACTGAGCCCGATTGCGCCAAAGTCGGCAATTCACTAGCGTCGGGTGATGGGTATCATCGGTATCGACCTCGGCACGACCAACACGGTCATCGCCTGCGACGGGGAGGTCCGGGCCATCGATTCGGATGCCAGCCGGATCCTGCCTTCGGTGGTCGCCTATTTACCGAGCGGTGAGAGCCTGGTTGGCGCGCCCGCCCGCCGACGGCGTGCCATGGATCCCAAGAACACCATCTTCTCGGCCAAGCGCATCATGGGTCAGCGTTGGCACTCCTCCGCCGCCAAAGAGTTCCGGCGCCGGTATCCCTTCGACCTCAAGGAAGACCTCGAGGGCTTCCTTACCTTCGTGACCCGCGCCGGCGAGATTAGCCCCACCGCCACCGCGGCCCGCGTCATCGAGGCGATCGTCAAGGCCGCCGATCTCGAGCTGGCGGGCGCCACCGGCGTCATTGCCGTCCCCTCCCTGTTCCGGGAGATGCAGCTCGAGGCCACCCTCGAGGCCGGCAAACAGGCTGGGTTCGCCGAGGTGCGCGTCATCCGAGAGCCGGCGGCCACCGCGGCGGCCTACCTCGAGCTGTCCGAGATCCAGGTTGACCGCATCGTGGTGTTCGACCTCGGCGGTGGCACCTTCGACATGGCCATCGTTGACTGCACGAAGGAACCCTTTGAGGTCCTGTCCCACGGCGGCGACATGTTCTGCGGCGGTGACGACATCGACCTCGGGCTCGCTCGCTGGGCGGCCGAGGAGGTGCTCCGCACCCGCGGTTGGGATCTCCAGAGTGACATCTCGGTCTTCTCCGCCCTGGTGTTGCATTGCGAACAGGCCAAGATCCGCCTGTCGGAGGCCGATGAGACCACCATCGATCTCAGCGAGGTGGACCCGGCCGCGCCGATTCAGGACAAGCTGCTGGTGTTGAACCAGGCCAAGCTGTCTGAGCTGGCCAGCAATCTGGTCCGGCGGACGTTCATTATCTGCGACGAGGTGCTGATGAAGGTCGGGATGAAGGCCCGCGACCTCGACGCGGTCCTTCTCGCGGGCGGCGCCACCCACCTCAAGGTCATCCGCGAGGGGGTCGAGGCCTACTTCGGTCAGCCTGGGCTGTGTTCCCTCGATCCGATGGAGGTAGTCGCCCTCGGCGCTGCCATGCCAGGGGCGGGTACCCACGGGTCACCGGAAGGTCCCAAGAGCTGACCAACCCGGAGGCCGTTTCCCACCGGTGGGGGCTCAAGTCCCGCTCAAGGCCGCCCACAGGGTGCCCAGCAAGCGCCGGCCCGCGCTAGCCCACCCCCCGCCGTTGCCAAAGATGGCCAGGGCGACGGCGGTCATCGCCAGCAGCAGCAACCAGCCCACTAGGCCGGCGACGACGTGGCGGCGCCGCGCCAGGTCTCGGATCGGCTGGAGCTTGCGGTGCGGCCGTAGCAACAGGTGCACCCGCAGCGCCGCGAGTCGACCGATCAGGGCGCCGAGCACACCCGTATATAGCAGGGCGACGATCACCCCGGCCCCGAGCTGTGTGGCGAATAGGGACACGACGAGGCCGGCGAACAAACCTGCGACCCCGCCGACGATGGTCCCCCAGTTCTGGATCAACTCGGTCGCATCCCGCCGTGCCCAGGCGATTAGGGCCTGCGCCTTGTCCGGGGTCGGGTTCCCGCCGAGCTCGACGACCAACCCCTCCTCGCAAACCGGGCACCTGCCGTCGGCGGCCAGGCGCTCGACGAAGCTGCCGCACTCCAGGCAGCCCCAGATCGTGGGCTCGGTGTCGTCCACCGGGGAGGTCATGGCGTAGCCAGGCGGATCATCGCGACCACCGCCTCGATCCAGGCCGGGTGGACGTTGAGACACGGAACCAACTCGAAGTGCGTCCCGCCGAGCTCCCGCCAGCGTCGCTCGAGCCGGATGCCGAGCTCCTCGAGGGTCTCGAGGCAATCGGCCACAAAGGCCGGGCTCGAGACCACGAGCCGCTCGACTCCGCGGGCGCGGAGCTCGCCGATCAGCTCCTCGGTGTGGGGGCCGATCCATTTGGCGCGGCCCATGCGAGACTGGAAGCTCACGCTGGTGCGTTCCGGCGGGAGATCCAACGCCGCCGCCAGCGCCCGTGCCGTGGCGTAACACTGCGCCCGGTAGCAGCGCTCGTTGCTGGGCCCCAGGGCTGGACAGGGGCCGACCCGGTCACAGTCGACGTCGGCGCTCTCGCTGCGTCGGACCTGGCGCTCCGGTAGGCCATGGAAGCTGAACAGCACGTGATCCGGGCCGGTCACCCGCAGCGCTCGTTCGTGGATGGCGGCGAGGGCGCCGATGAAGCCCGGGTCGCTGTGAAAGGAATCGATAGTGAGCAAGGTTGGCGTCGCCCGGCGCGCGGCGAGTAGGCGATCGAGCTCCTCGAGGGCTGAGCCGGTGGTGGCCGCCGCCCATTGTGGAAACAGGGGCAGCACGACCAGCCGCTCGACGTCGCCGAGCTCATCGAGCGCCGCACCCAGGCTGGGGTTGCCGTAGCGCATCGCGAGCACCGCATGGAAGTCCGCGCCGAGCGCCGCGCCGACGGAATCCCGTAGCCACGTGCCGTAGTAGAGCAGGGGCGAGCCCTCGGGGCGCCAAATAGCCCGGTAAGCCTCGGCTGATTTTTTCGGCCGCGACGGCAGGATGATCAGGTTGAGCAGCAGCGACCGTGCCACCGAATTGATGTCAACGACGTGGGGATCGGAGAGAAACTCGCGCAAAAAGCGCCGCACCGCCGGCACGCTCGGCTCATCCGGCGTGCCGGTGTTGATCAGTAGGACCCCTACTCTCTGAGCCACGCGAGTACTTCCTCCTCGGAGGGGGCGTAGGTGAGCTCGTAGTCGCGGTCTTTTCCCCCGCCGCTGACCATGCGCTCGAAGGTCATTTTTGGCATCAGGTCGAGGGGCGCGATCACCAGCCCCCACTTTTTGATTTGTCCCTCCTGGGCGGCCTCGCCAATGTTGAACCAGAGCTGGAGGACGTCGTCGTCGGTGGGCTCCTCGACCTCGATGACCGTGCACAGACGGGTGATCTCACCGGCGGAGAAGACCCGCTTCATCTCCGGGTAGAGCTCGCCGAAATCGGCGTCCTTGGTACCCTTGGCAAAGGTCCAATGGGAGATCTTCTTGTCTACGATCTTGTGCTTGTAGCTCGCCATGGGAGCAGCCTCCTGAGGGTTTGGCGGGTCGAGGCAGTCTAGGGGCTGGGGAGACCTACGCAATACCGCGGGGGCAAAGCAAGGGCCAGAGCGCCCCGGCGGAGGTATTTCGCCCGGGCTGATTGATCGGCCCGGGGGCCTAGTGTACGGATCGCGCCGTGGGAGAGTTCCTAAGCCTCGTCATTGGCTTCCCTACGTTACTGTTCACAGTACCGCTGGGGCTGAGCCTCGTCTACTGGGCGTTCGTCATCGTTGGCGCGCTGGACATCGATCTGTTCGATTCCATCTCCGGCGGCGGAGAGGCGCTCGAAGGGGTGGACGGCCTAGCCGAGGGCGCGGCCGAGGGGGCCGCTGAAGGTCTAGCCGAGGGTCTGGCCGAGGGTGCCGCTGAAGGTCTGGCCGAGGGCGCTGCCGAAGGTCTGGCCGAGGGTGCTGCCGAAGGTCTGGCTGAGGGCGCTGCGGAAGGTGTCGCCGAAGGCGCTGCGGAGGGCGTCATTGAGAGTGCCGCCGACGGTGCGGTCGAGGCCGCGAGCGAGGGCGCGCTGGCCTTCATCGCCAACATCCTGCGCATCGGTAAGGTCCCGATCACGATCAGCTTGAGTCTGCTCTTCCTGATCGGCTGGCTGATGAGCGGTATCGGCGCCGTGGTGCTCGGCAGCCTGCTGCCGCTCGGTGGTGCGCTCGGTTGGCTGCTCCAGGCGGGCCTGGGTCTCGGTTCCCTGATCTGCTCCACCGCCCTGACCTCATTCCTGCTGCGACCACTCGAGGGCGCCTTCAAGATGAAGACCGCCATGGGCGCCAGCGAGCTGTGCGGCAAGGTCGCCACCTTGACGACCAACACCATCGACGCCACCTTCGGCCAGGCCAACATCTACCACGACGAGGCGGACCTCAACATCCACGTCCGCTATGCCGAGCCCAATGAGCTCAAAAAGGGCGCCAAGCTGTTGCTCATCTCCTATTCCCCTAAGAGCAACGCCTACGAGATCGAGCCGTACGCGGCGCTGCTCGATGAGCTGGACGACACCCTTGCGATCGATCGCGCCAAGGCCCGAGCCCGGGCCGCCAGCGCGCAGGATATCAAAGAATAGCCCGAGCGGGCGACAACCCAACTCTTGCACAGGAGTGAGGAACTGACATGGAAACCATAGGCATGTTCATTGGGGCTGGCATCGCCATTCTCGTCGTCATCGTGGTCGGGGGCCTACTCCTGATCAAAGCTTTCTATCGCAAGGTTGAACAGGGCCAAGCCCTGGTGGTCAACAAGATCACCCGCACCGACGTCTCCTTCCTCGGTGGCTTGGTCGTGCCGGTCATTCACAAGGCCGAGACCATGGATATCTCGCTCAAGACGATCGAGATCGACCGGCGCGGTAAGGACGGCCTGATCTGCAAGGACAACATTCGCGCCGACATCAAGGTCACCTTCTTCGTCCGGGTCAACAAGACCAAAGAGGACGTCATCAAGGTCGCCAGCTCGGTCGGCTGCCGGCGCGCCTCGGACCAGGAGACGGTCGAGGCGTTGTTCGTGGCCATGTTCTCCGAGGCCCTCAAGACGGTCGGTTACAACATGGACTTCGTCGAGCTGTACAATCAGCGCGATAAGTTCAAGACCGAGATGATCCGGGTCATCGGCCAGGATTTGAACGGCTACCATCTTCAGGACGCCGCCATCGATTACCTCGAGCAGACGCCGATCGAGTCGCTGGACCCGCAGAACATCCTCGACGCCAACGGTATCCGCAAGATCACCCAGCTCACCGTCGAGATGCACATCGCCACGAATGAGCGGGAGAATCACGAGAAGCAGGAGATCACCCGCCAGAACGTCACCGCCCAGGAGCGCATCCTGGACCTCGAGCGGCAGCGCGAGGAGGCCAAGGCCACCCAGCAACGCGAGGTGGAGACCATCCAGGCCACCGCCCAGGCCGACATCCTGGTCAAGCAGTCCGAGGAGCGGGAGCGGTCGGAGAAGGCGCGCATCCAGCAGGAGAAGGGCGTCGCCCTCGAGGACGTGGAGAGCCGCCGGACCATCGAGGTAGCCCAGAAAAACCGCGAGCGCGTCGTGCTCGTCGAGCAGGAGCGCGTCCTCAAGGACAAGAACCTCGAGGCGATTGATCGTCAGCGTCAGGAGGACGTCAACACGATCAAGAAGGAGAAGGAGATCGAGCAGGAGAAGAAGCTCATCGCCGACGTCATCCGCGAGCGCGTCGCGGTGGAGAAGGGCGTGGCCGAGGAGGAGGAGCGCATCCGGGACCTGCGTGCCTTCGCCGGCGCCGAGCGCCAAAAGAAGGTCACCATCGTCACCGCCGAAGGTCAGGCCGAAGAGGCGCTGGTCAAGGACATCAAGGCGGCCGAGGCGCGCGAGCGTTCCGCCACGCACCTCGCCAAGGAGCGGATCATCCAGGCCGAGGCGGATCTCGACGCCACCGACAAGGAAACCCGCGCCCGCATTCGGCGCGCCGAGGGTACCCAGGCAGAGACCGCGGCCACCGGGCTCGGTGAGGTCC
>JAUUZB010000606.1 GCA_030590185.1 Deltaproteobacteria bacterium | reverse complement strand
GCCGTACTTCGAGGTCAAGCCGTCGTCGATGCGTTCGTCGTAGGTCCAACGCAGGTGCAGGGTGTTCTCCGCCACCACCTTGCCATCGCGGACCACGGCCCGGTCTTCGATTTTGCCGACCATCAAGAACAGCGAGCAGGTCCCGTACTCGTAGAGGTGATGGAACCCGGCTCGCATCCCGAGAGAGCCGAGGTTGGCGATGAACATGCTGGTGTAAAAGGCGTCGTGATCGATAAAGGAGCCCGGCACCAGGTTGTTGTAGTCCGCCCAACGCACCGCCCACATGGCGGCGCTCATCAAGGGGCGGGGGAGCCTGAAGAAGAGGCCCAGCTCCTTGTCGGTCTTGGTCTGGGTGCCGGATCGCTCGACGTTGATCGAGCCGTTGATCCGCCGGCAGATCGACTCGAGGCTCTCGTGGGCATCGTCGAAGCGCAGCTTGACCGCCGCTAGCTTGGCTTCCTTGTTTTGGCGCTTGCGCTTCATGCTGAAGGTGACGGCGATGTGGTTGCGCCGGTAGAGGCGCTTGCCGACCACGAACTGGTTCATCTTCGGATTGTCGTTGAACCCGATACCGGCCGCCGCCACCAGGCAGTGGGTGATGTCCACGTCCATGCCCCATTTCTCGCGGGCACGTTTGATGTAGGCGAGGATCTTATCTGCCTTGACGTAGTCGTCGTAGTAGACGACCGACTCGTTGCGCCCCGGCATCACGTAGGAGAGCATCCGGCGGTAGGGATGCAGCGTCTTGACCAGATCGCCATCCGGCCGCCTGAGCGGCAGGTCGAGCACCGGCTGCATGATATCCTTGACAGTTGAAGCGAACCCCATGACCAATCTCCTCAGATCAAACGAGCCCGGCGCGATTCCGGCGCGCCGCCACTCTGCTCAGTTTCCTCAATCGTTGAACAGCAGGCCCTTGGCCTTTTCCGCCACCGCCCCGAGCTGCTTGCCGACATAGGGCAACCCAGCGTTGCGCACCCCGCGCAGCTTGTGATCCGCGAACCACAGGGAGCGCTGCAGGTTGTTGGCGCGGGTCTTGGTGCCCTTGGGCAACACCTCGAGCATGTCGCCGATCTCGGCCAGCGCCTCGAGGGTATAGCCGAGCTGCGCCTTGGTGTGGGCGGCGGTGACGTTGCAGCGCAGCCGCTCCTTGCCCGGCGGCACCCCGGGGGAGATGAACGGCATCATCATCACCTCGGCGCCGTGGAACAGGTAGGCGGCGAACTTGAGGGTCAGCGTCTGGTCGCCGAGCATGATCGGCGTGATGTGGGTATCGCTGTCGCCGAGATCGAAGCCGAGATCGAGGAGTCCCTCGCGGAAGTACTCGGCGTTCTCGCGCATGTGCTTGAGCAGCGACAGGTCGCTCTCGATGATATCGAGGGCCGCGAGCGCCGCATCGACCTGGGCAACCGGTAGCGAGGCGGAGAACATGAAGGAGCGGGCCGTGAGCTTCATGTAGTCAACGATCGCCTCGTCGGCGCAGACGAAACCACCTACCCCGCCAAAGGACTTGGAGAAGGTGCCGATGAGGATGTCGATGCCGTCCATGACGTCGAACACTTCACCGACCCCGCGGCCGGTCGGTCCGAGGGTGCCGATACCGTGGGCGTCGTCGACCACCAGGATGGCGCCCTCCTCCTTGCAGATCTCGGCGAAGGCGTCGATGCGGCCGAGGTCGCCGTCGACGCTATAGAGCCCCTCGACCACCACCATCTTCTTCTGGTGCTCGGCCTTGCGCAGGACCTTCTGGAGTACCTTGGGGTTGTTGTGCTTGAAGAAGCGCATCTCCATGTCGGGGTGCTGGCCCTGGGAGAGCAGCGCCCCCTCGATGATGCTGGCGTGGCTGAGGCGGTCGAGGACCAGGGTGGTGTCGTCGTCGAGGAAGGCGGAGAGGGAACCGACCAGGGATTGGTAACCGGTGGTGAAGTTGCAGCAGGCCTCGAAACCTAGCCAGCGCGCCAACCGCCGCTCGAGCTCGTCGTGGCGGATGCTGTGGGCCTGGGGCCGGGCGCTGCCGAGGCCGGTGCCATACTTCTCGATCCCCTCGATGGCCGCCTGCATCACCTTGGGGTGGCGCGACAGACCGAGGTAGTCGTTTGACGTGAAATTGATATAGCTGCCCGTGCCAACCTTGACCTGGGCGCCGACGTTCTCCATCGGACGGAAGAAAGGATAGGCCTTCTCGGCCTTAGCCTCCTCGACCTGGGTCAGGATCTCGGTCGTCTTGTCGTGCATCCAGGTCACGGTGGACTCCTGTTTGTCGCGCTGCGTCGGGGCCTGGGGGATAGCAAACCTCGAACGTGAAGGCCACAGCCCCCGCGCTGCCGTCGGCCCCTCGATCCGGGCGGACACCGGGCCTTGATCCGGCTCCTGATTTGTGACCATCCAGCCGGAAATCGTTTCACAAACCCGACAGCGGGCGCGCAGCCGCGGGAGTGGGAAATGACCAAGAGCGTCATCAGAGCCGGCCTACCGATCGTTGTGGCGACCCTGTGCTGTTGGGCAGGCTGCACCAAGCAAGCGAACCCGGAGGCCCAGCCCCTGCGCTTTTCGATCATGGGGCACCTGGACTCGAAAACGATCCACAAGGAAGCCCTCGCCCTGCAGCTACACCTCGAGGAGGTGCTCGGCCAGCCGGTGAGCCTTCAGCTCCTCGGGGACTATGCCCAGGCCCAGGGCCACATCGCCGGCGCCGAGGCCGACTTTGCCATCCTCAGCCCGCTCGCCTACGTGCTCGTCAAGGAAGCGGTCCCGGACGTGGAGCTGCTCGCCCGGGTCGTCGCGGCAGGCTCACCCTCCTACGACGGCGCCATCGTGACCAAGGCCGGCTCTGGGATCGACTCGGTGGCCAAGCTCCCGGGCAAGAGCGTCTGTTGGGTATCCACGTCGTCGACCTCGGGCTATCTCTACCCGCGCATCTTCCTGCGCGCCCAGGGCCTCGACCCGGACACGATCTTCTCCCACACCAGGCTCACCGGCGGTCACGTCGAGTCCCTGCGCGGCTTGCTGGCGGGCAAATGCGACGTGGCCGCCACCTACACCGCGGCGCTCGAGAACGCGTCCGCTGTGGGAATGTCGTCGGACAGCTTCGCGGTGGTGAGCCGGACCGGTGAGATGCCCCTCGACCCGGTGGTGTGCCGGCCCGGGCTCGACGCGGGGATCAAGGCAAAGGTACGCAAGGCGCTCTTGGCCATGGACCCGGCCACCGACAATCGGCTCGCCGACGTTCGCTCCTTTCTGCGCTGGGAAGGGTTCATCGCGGTCCAAGACTCGGACTACGACGTGATCCGACGGGCCCTGGATAAGGATCGCAAGGCCGCCCGATAGGCTCGGGGGCTCGGCTGCCGTGGGTAGGCACGGGATCTGGTTGCCCCTTCGCAGGTGGTGATTAGGATGCTATAGCCCAGCCCCCAAAAGCGGCGGGCACGGGCCGTTCGGATGACACGAGTGGAGAGTCGCGTGAGAAGTCAGTTGACCAAACTAGCAATGGGCGCCGCGATGGCGTTGACCATGGCGTGCGGCGGTGGCGAGGGCACCGGGGGAACCGGCGGCACAGGCGACGGCGGCGCGGGCGGCGCAGCGGGCGGCGGTGGCAGTAGTGGCCCCCAGCCCCCAGCGGCACCCACCGGCCTGACCGCTGTCGCGGAGGAGGGTCTCGTCACGCTCACCTGGGACGAGGTCACCGACGCCGACAGCTACAACCTCTATTGGACCGAGGATGACAGCACGCCGGCGGCGGACAACGGCACCCAGGTCGTTGACGTCACCAGCCCGTACACCCACGCCGACGTCACCGCTTGGATCAACTACAAGTACGTGGTGACCGCGATCGGCGAGGGCGGGGAGAGCCGCGAATCGGTGGTGGCGGCCGGGATGCCGATCTCCACCATCCCCCTGGTGGTGCCCACCAACCTGACCATCGAGAGCTCGAGCTTCCGCAACCTGCTCACCTGGGACCCAGTCCCGAACGCCACCGCCTACAACGTCTACTGGGTCCCCGGCACGGCCCCCGACCCGAACCCGGACTGGGGCTACCAGATCGCGAACGTGCAGACGCCCTTTGGCCATGGCCCCATCGCCAACGACGCCGAGTACAAGTACGTGGTCACCGCCAAGAACCCGCTCCCGGACGAAGGTCCCGAGTCGGCGGTGGTGGCCGGTACGCCGCTCCTCACCTCGCCGGTCGGCACCCTCGGCAT
>JAUUZB010000638.1 GCA_030590185.1 Deltaproteobacteria bacterium | reverse complement strand
GAAGCTCATGCGGAAATGCTCACCAAAGGTCAGGGCGTTGGTCGAGCCCTGGTGGTGCGGACAGGAGGGGACGACTCCCGGCGCGGCTGCCGGGGCCTCCGCCTCGGTTGAGCTCGGCGGGGGCGCCTCGGTACCGGGCGCCGCCTCGATCGTCTCGGCGGATGGGTCAGGTGGCTGCTCTGACTCGGAGGCCGAGTCGGACGCTGGCGGGGTCTCTGCCGGAACGGGCTCAACAACCGGCAACTCAGCGGCAGCCGCCTCGGCTTCCGCAACCGGGGCGGCCTCACCAACCGGGGCGGCCTCACCAACCGAGGCGGCCTCACCAACCGGGGCGGCCTCACCAGCCGGGGCGGCCTCGCCGGTCGCCGCGGACGGGGCCTCGACCCCTTCGCCCACCGCGCCCGCTTCGGGCGAGGCCGGCTCCTGGGCCTGGGCAGTGGGCAGAGCGCCCAGACAGAGAACGAACGAGCAGATTAGGAACAAACGCAGCATCTCGGGTGCCCTTTCGCGCCAAACAGCCACAATGCAGTATTAATGTTGGGCATGTCCCCCGCTTGGGCGGGCAAGTCAAGACTCCCCCGGCCAGGGCACGCGGGCCAGCGAGGGAAGGCCTCAACCAGCCGGGGCAGCACCGGTGCGCTCCAGCGCCTCCAGGATCGCTCGGCGTTGGCCGAGCTGCAACAGGTGCCCGCCGGGGAAGATCACCAGCGGGGCGGCGAAATGCTCGGCCAGGGCTCGACCGTGACGCAGACCCGTAACCCGATCAGACTGTCCCGCGATCACCACCATTTGATCCAGGCTCAGCTGCGGCACGCGCGCCAACGGGCTGACGGGGCGGTAAGCCCGATCCAGGGCCCGCTGCTGGGCAGAGCGTTGCTCCGGGTCACCGACCAGGCGCCCGGTCCGCTCGGCCTGCCAGCTCATCGACGCGAGTGGGACATACGGCACAACCAGGCTCAGGCGACGCGCCGCCCCCTCGATGGTGGCGAGCAACGCGGCGCTGTAGCCGCCGAGGCTCATGCCCATCACCCCAACCCGGCCCAACCCGCTGGCGAGCAGGAAGTCGATCAGGGCACGGTGCTCGAAGACCACCTGGCGAAAGCCCTCGACCGTGAAGCGCGGGTCGGCGGACGGGAAGGCGGGTGGCTTGAGCCCCCGCCGGGGGCTGCGGCGCGGTCCGTGCAGGGGCAATACGGTGAGGACCACGTCGTAGCCGCGCTCGTAGAGGTCGCGCACCGGCCACATCCGTTCCTCCCAACCGTAGGAGCCCCCCAGGTAGCCATGGATCAAAACGAGGCAGGTGCGGCCGTCGCCGGGATGACGAAGCCAACGGGCGTGGGCGGTCTGGTTGGGGGTCTCCCGGGCGAAGCCGGCCGCGACCGCATCGCCCCACAGGGGCACGAAGCCGCTCGGCCAGGTCAGATCGACCGCTTCGCCGCCGTCGGTGAGGGTGCGCACCAGCCGCTCATGCGGGGCGATGGCCGGGGGAGTCGGGAACAGGCTCGCCTCGCGAGCGGCGTAGAACTCGGCCACCCGGCCGAGGCCGGCGAGGCGTTCCTCGAGGCTCAAGGCCTCCACCCGGGACCGACTACGGCGAGGGGGGCGCAGCAGGCCCGCCACAAAGGCGCGGTCGAGGGCCCGGGCCGCGGGCTTGGCGAGGCGAAGCCAGATCGGGTGCGTCATCGGCCGGCAATAAATCCCAATCTCGGCGCAGAGTCACGGTGGGCCGGAGGAGATCGTCACGGTGTTGGGGGCCGTGTCGCATAACGCATCTCCGGGGTGTGCCAGGGTGCGACGCCCCTGCGACAGCGCCAACGAAAAACGTATGGATCCCGGGGCCGGCCGTAGGCACGTGGCTTGCTCTACAGGGCCCGAGCCGCATTCCACATGAGGAGAATAAAATAATGCATCGCGTCGAATTGGTGTCTGCCCACCCCACCCAGTCCCCGATCAACTGGCTGGTTCCGGACGGCTTGTTGCGCCCCAACCACGCCGTGCTCGCCGAGTCCGGGTTGACCGGGCTGGTTCTGGTCGGCGACCGCGCCGCTGCCCTTGGGCCCGAACAGCGTCACGACCTGGTGCCGGACCAGCCCTTTGCCTGCGGCGACGGGCGCGTCACCCTGTGCTGGCGCCCGATCCCCAACCTGCCCGGCCCGATGAGTCCCGAGCCGACCAGCGGTGAGCGGCCCGAACGCGAGGCGATCCGCTTCCACCTCGCCGTCGCCGGAGAGACCACCACCCTGGAGCCTGGCGAGCTGATCCTGGTGGGCCGGCACCCGGCCTGCGACGTTCGGCTCACCAACCCAGAGGTCTCCTTTCTGCACTGCGCGCTGGTTGCCAGCCAAGGCGGTGTGGAGGTCGTGGACCTCGATTCGAGCAACGGCACGCAGGTCGACGGCACGCGGGTCCACGCGGCCACGGTGTACGGGCGTTCGGTGCTGAGCATCGGTCCCATGCCGGCGGCCCTCGGCCCGGACGCCACCTCCCTCGGGCGCTGGTCCCGTCTGCCCTCGGCACCGATGCAGCGGATCTACGCGTTGTTGGATCGGCTCGCGCCGAGCTCCGCCCCGGTCTACATCCAGGGCGAGAGCGGCACGGGCAAGGAGGGTATCGCGCAATCCCTCCACACCCTCAGCGGCCGAGAGGGGCGATTCGTGGCACTCAACGCCGCCCTGCTCACGCCGGAGCTCGCCGCCTCTGAGCTGTTCGGGCACCTCAAGGGGGCCTTCACCGGCGCCAGCCAGGATCGAGCCGGAGCCTTCGCCCTCGCTCACAACGGCACCCTGTTCCTCGACGAGATCGGCGAGCTGCGAGCCGACGTGCAGGCGGAGCTGCTGCGGGTGGTCGAGGAGCACCAGGTGCGCCCCCTCGGCGCCAGCGAGCCCACAGCGGTCAACGTGCGCCTGGTCACCGCCACCCACCACGACCTCGCCGCCGAGATGCGCGCCGGTACCTTTCGCGAGGACCTGTTCCACCGCCTTTGGGTGTTGCCCCTGACCCTGCCGCCCCTGCGGGAGCGCTGCGAGGACATCGACGTGTTGGCCTGCGATTTCCTAGGCCGCCAACGTCCCCGGCGCCGGCTCTCCGCCGCGGCTCGAGAGGAGCTGTGGCGGTACCGCTGGCCCGGGAACATCCGCGAGCTGCTCAATTCCCTTCGCCGGGCCTGCGTGTTGACCGACGAGATCACCCTGGAACCGAAGCACCTGCAGCTCGCCGGGGTCTGCGACCAGCCCGCCACCCTCGACGCCGTGGTGCGCCAGAGCGTCCTGGCGACCTATGCCAAGCACAACGACAGCGTGGCGGCCACCGCCCGGGAGCTCGGGATCCACCGGGCCACGGTCTACCGGCACCTGCGTCAGGCACGCAACGAGCGGATGCGACTTCCGTGACCGCTCTTCGTTGCTTGGTCTTCCTGGTCGGAATCGTTGGCTTCGCCGGACCGGACCACGCACAAACCCGGGCGCCGCCACCGTTGGGGCGGAGCCCGCCGCCCTACTCGCTTTTCCCCGCGGCCCGCCGAAACAGCCAAACCAGCCCGAGAAATACCGCGCCACCCACGCCGAGGGCCACCACCGGCGCGAGCCAGCCGCGCTCGGCCGGGGCCTCGGGCGCCTCCGCTCCGCTCATCTCGAGCTCGAATGCCTCGGAGCTGCCCTCGGACCAACCCTCGAGATCAGCCTGGGACTCGCGCACCACGTCCGTCATCACCGCCGCCTCGGGGGGGATGGCAAAGGCGATCGGCGCCTCCAGCGGGGTCGAGGTCAGACGTGAGGCGCGCAGGATCTGAAGGGTCTCGTCGAGGTGGCCGAGATCCGGTCGCGTCGCAAAGCCCTCGAGCGCCGCGGCGGCGCGCTCGCCACCGAGGATCCCGAGGGTCAGCACCGCGAACACGCGGGTGAGGGTGTCGGCGTGGCTCGGTTGCTCTGGAATCGGTTCCTCCAGGTGCGCCGCCAGACCGGCGATCAGCCCGGCCTCTCGGCCCCAGCGCAGGCGGGCCCGGTGTTTTTGTGCGTCGCCCCGCGCCAACCCAACCGTGGCGGCGGCGGCGGCCTCATCCGGAGGCACGCCGGTGCGCAACAGGGCG
>JAUUZB010000048.1 GCA_030590185.1 Deltaproteobacteria bacterium | reverse complement strand
GCCACGTTCACCGCCTCGGCGATGGCCTTCACGTCGTCGGTCGCCGTCACCAGAATGCGCACCGCCTTGGGCTGGAGCTCAGCACATTTCTTCAACACCTCGACGCCGAGGATTTTCGGCATGTTCTGGTCACATAGCAGCGCGGCGATCGGCTCACGCTCGATGATCGCGATACCCTCCGTCGGATCGGTGACGGTGAGCACGCGGAATTCACCGGAGAGCATGTCCGAAAGCATGGTGACGACGAGCTTGTCATCGTCGACGATCAAAACCTGGTGCTTGTACGAACCCATCCTCTACTCCTCGAGGTTCCGGCCCACCGCGGCGGCCAGGCGGCGCATCTCGCTGATCTCGATGCTCGCTAGTCGTACGCTGATACCGTGTTGTCCCGGCGCACGGTCCGGTGAGGTGCTCGTCGACCATACCACGAACGCCTCGCAGCTAATGTTGTCGCCGCGCGATAGTACGAACTCCATGTCGAGCTCTGACCCGAACGGCAACGGCGGGTCCATGGCGATGAACACCCCGCCCAGGCTGGTGTTCCAGACCTGGCTCAGGCTCCTGCGCCCACCCCCCGGCAACCGCACCTTGACCTCGCGGATGGGTGGGGCGGACGAGGCAGCGCTGGCCGATGAAGCCGTGGATCTCATTCCTCCCAATCCTCATCATCCTCCCAGTCGTCCTCCTCGTCCCAATCCTCGTCTTCCTCCTCGTCGTCATCATCCTCATCGTCATCAGCGGCCGCCTCCTCGGCTTCGGCCGCCCGGGCGAGCTCATCATCCTCGGTGAGCTCCTCCTTCTCGGCCGCCGGCAACGGCGGTGGGGGAGGAGGCGGAGGGGGAGGTGCGTCCTTGGCCAGGGCGGTCTCGCCGACGACCTTTTTGACCCGCGCATCCTGATCGAGCAGGTAGCGATCGTCAATGCTGATACCCAGGGCCGCGGCGCGCTCGAAGGCCGCCTTGGCCTCCTGTTTTTTTCCGGAGAGTGCCAAGGCGTGCCCGAGATTGGCGTAGGCGTAACCGGCGATGGTCTCGCCGCGACCCTTCTCGAGCTCGGCCACCGCCTTTTGCGCGAGCTCCAGCGCCGCTGCCACCGAGCCGATCTTCAACTCGACGTAGGAGAGCCGGGTCAACAATGCCGGGTGGGCACGGTGTTGGGCGAGCGCTCGTTCGAGCACCTCCTGCGCCTCGCGGTACTTGCCGGCTTGAGTAAGACGCGCCGTGTAATTGGTGGCCACCATCACCGACGAGGGGAAAGCCTCGTAGACCCCGCGTGCCTCGCTGATGGCGTTATCGTGGCTGTCGAGGAAGGAGAAGGCCCGCGCTTGCATCAAGCGCACCCATGGGCTGTCGGGCACCCGCGCCCGGTAGCGATCGAATACTTCGAGTGCCTTGGCCGGCCGGCCAGCCCGGAAATAGCTCTTGCCGAGGTAACCGAGGCCGGCGAGGAACCCCGGTTGTGCCGCGGTGGCGGTGGCGAGCGCTTTGAGGGCCGCGTCGTGCTCCCCCTTGCGGACGTGCACGTAGTAGAGCCCGAGGGCGGTGAGGGGATCGCTGGCGTGCTTCTCCGCCTCGGCCCCGGCGAGCTCCTTGGCGGCGGCGGCGACCTCCCCGAGCATGGCGCTCGCGATGGCGCGCCCGATCCACGCCCGGCGAAGTTTGGGGGCCGCCTCGGTGGCGCTCTCAAACAGAATGTGGGCCTTGAGGATCTCCTTGCCGGGCAACACGACCCTGGCCCAGGGATCGAGAGACTGCCCGCCGAGGATCGCGATGCCCTTGGCGTAGGCGCTGATGGCGGTCAGCGGCGTCTTGGCGAGGGAGTCCCGCGACTCGACCTTCTTCTTCTTCTTTTTCTTCTTGCCCTTCTTTGCCTTGGCCGATTTCTCACCGAGGGCCTCGAGAAGATCGCTGGCCAACCGTTCCGTCTTCGCCGCGAAACTGGTGATGCTGGTCTTGACCCGGTGCACCTTCGCCTTCTTCTTGCTCTGCACGTCGACCAGGCGCCACTTGAACAGGACCTTCACCTTCTTCTTTTTCTGCTTGACCGCGTAGGAGCCGACGAAGACGTAGCGGGCGCCGAGTTGGCCAGCGAGCGCTTGGGCCTGGGCCGCCGACAACGGCCGGCTCGTGTCGATCCCTTCGGCGCGGGCCGCGCTGAGGGATTGGCGCCAGGAGAAGACGCTCAGGGGAAAGAGCGTAGCCTTGGTCTTGCGGTCCTGGCGCTGGTGGCCCAAGAGGCGCACCTCCAGGCTGTCGGCCACCGCCATGCCCAACCAGGGGTCGGCGCCCTTGACCGGTACCGGCGGCAGAATGGCGACCGCCTTGTCGGAGACCTGGCCCCCGGACAGGAGAAGGGCTGCGCACACTAGGCTGATGGTCATGATCTCGTCCTCTGCCTCTGATCGATGGGCCGCAGGGAGGCCCGGGGTCGAGCTTAGCTCAGGTCGGCGAGGGGAACATGCCCTTTTCGAGATCCACCCGCCGCCTCGGCCGCGGCCCTCAAGGCCATCGCTTCGAGGGGCTCGGCGAGATCGGCTGGCAAACCGGCGGTGATGACCACGGGCTCGCCGCTGATCGGATGCGGCAACTCGATGGCCAAGGCATGCAGGGCGAGGCGGTGAAGCCCGAAGCGCGCCCGAAACATGCGATTGATCTCGCCCTTGCCGTACTTCACGTCCCCCACCAGCGGGTGGGAGATGTGCTTCAGGTGTCGCCGGATTTGGTGATAGCGCCCTGTCTCCGGCCGAGCCTCGACGAGCGAAAAACGCTCGAACACACCGAGGCGACGATAGTGGGTCACCGCCGGCACCCGCTGTCCGTTCTCCTTGTTTGGCACCGGATGATCGATGGTGCCCTGGTCCGGAGTCACACCACGCACCAACGCCAGGTAGCGCTTGCGCACCTGCCCAGTCTCGAAGCTGCGATTGACGGTCGCCGCGACCTCTGAGGACAGGCCGAACACCAGCACGCCGCTGGTGCCGCGGTCGAGCCGGTGCAGGGGGTAGACCCACTGGCCGATCATGTCCCGGGCGACCTTCATCACGACCACCTCGTCCCGACCCGAGCCGCGATGAACGATCATACCTGAGGGCTTGTTGACCGCCAGCAGCTGCTCGTCGCGAAAGAGAAACTCGAGGTGGGGTGGCGCCTCGACCTCGGGGCCGGCGGCAGTCACCGCCCTACCCTCCGCGTCGGTGGCGTGGATGTGAGGGTTGGCTCGACCCCTGGGATTGACAGCTGCATCACCGGCGAGCCTAACACAGGCCCAGGCCAGACGCTCCGCCGGTCGTGAGCCGCCCTCGGGATGTGCTAAGCTGCCCGCCGTGATGCCACCATCCTCGCTCATCCTCTGCACGCTCGTCGCCCTCGGCGGATCCGAGGCCCCCTTGGCCCAGCCGGCCGCCACCTTCCCAGATCTGATCGCCCGCGATCTCCTCCCCGCCCAGGATCCGGCACCGGCAAAACACGGCTGGCACTTCTGGGTCGGGCTCCCCTCCACCGCGCTCGGAGTCGTCAGCATCGTGGTGTCGGTCGGTCTCGCCGCCGAGGTTGCCGCCCACAACTCCGCGGTCCAAGATATCGTCGCGCAAGTCGAGTCGAACCAGCTGACCTCGGCCCAGTACGAGCGCCTCATCGTCGAGCTCGACGATCACAACCGGGCCGGACCAAAAATCGAATCCGCCCAATGGGCGCTCTTCGTCACCGGCGTCCTGCTCGCGGCTGGGGGCGGCGGTCTGCTGCTCTGGGATCTCCTCGCCCCGAACGCGACCACCGACGTGACGATCAGCCTCAGCCCCACCACCGACGGCGGAGGCTTGGTCCTGTTCGGGGGCCAGTGGTAGCCAACGCCCCCCGAGCAACGATTTGGCTCATCCCGTGCGAACGGATATGAAGGCCCGGCCATGTCAACCAACGTCAAGACCGAGCTGAGCGGTTGGGGCCGCTACCCCTGGGCCCATTGTTCCGTTCAACGCCCGGAGAGCCCGGACGCGATCCGCCTCGACCGACCCTGCCTAGCCCGTGGCCTAGGCCGCGCCTACGGCGACGCCGCCCTCAACAGCGCCGGCGATGTCGTGATCACCGACCGCCTCAACCGCCTCCTGCGCTGGGAGGGAGACCGCCTCACCGTGGAGGCCGGCATCTCCCTCGGTGAAATCCTCGCGATCATCGTGCCGCGGGGCTACTTCCTGCCGGTGGTGCCCGGCACCCAGTTCGTTAGCGTTGGCGGCAGCATCGCGGCGGACATCCACGGCAAGAACCATCACGTCGATGGCACCTTCGCCAACCACGTCGAGTCGATGACCCTGTGCCTAGCGGACGGCAGTCGGGTGGAGGTGAGCCGCCGCAAGAAGCGTGACCTGTTTTGGGCCACCGTCGGCGGCATGGGTTTGACCGGCATCATCGAGCAGGCGACTCTGCGCCTGCGTCCGGTGGAGACGCCGCTCATCCTGGCGAGCTGCGAAACCACCACCGACCTCGAGGACACCGTAACCCGGCTCCTCGATGAGAGCCGCACCGAGGAATACCGGGTCGCCTGGGTCGATGCCCTGGCCCACGGCCGCAGCTTTGGTCGCGGCGCGGTGCTGCGCGGCAGACACGCCACCGCGGTTCAGGCCCGCAACAGCCACCTCGGTCCACCTAAGCTGGCGGTCGAGGTGCCCTTTGCCCCACCGATCTCGCCACTCAACCGCTGGACCATGGGCGCCTACAGCGCCTTCACCTACCACAAGTATCGGCTCCAGCCCGGTGAGGCGCTGCAGCACTTCGAGCCGTTCTTTTTCCCCCTCGACGGTTTCCTCAATTGGAACCGCCTCTACGGCCCGCGCGGCTTCATTCAATACCAGATGACTCTGCCCCTCGAGCTGGCGCCGGTGCAGTACATCCTGGAGACCCTGCGCGACCGCGGGCATCCACCCTTTCTGGTGGTGCTCAAGGATTTCGGGGCGGCCAACCCGTCGCCACTCTCGTTCCCCCAGCCGGGCTTCACCATGGCCATCGACATCCGGGTTGCGGACGGTCTGTTTGAGCTGCTCGACGAGCTCGACCGCTGGGTGGCGGATCTCGACGGCCGGATCTACCTGGCCAAGGACGCGCGCCTGAAGCCGGAGATGTTCCGCGCCATGCAACCAAAGCTCAACGCCTTCCTCGAGATCAAACAGCGGGTCGACCCGGACCAGCGCTTCTGCTCTGATCTCTCCCGCCGCCTGGGTATCCATTGAGATACTCCTACCCAATGACGCCGAGCTCGAGACCGTGAACGCAGTAAACGACACGGGGCCTCAACCGTTGGCGCTGGTCCGCCTGTTGCGCCCCCTCGACTGGTCGAAGAACACCTTCGTGTTCGCCGGTCTGCTGTTCGGTCACCGTTGGGATGACCTCGCCTCGGTGATGAGCGCCCTGCTCGCCTTCGCCGCCTTCTCCTGCGCGGCGAGCAGCATCTACATCCTCAACGACTTCCTCGACCGCGACCAGGACGCCCTGCACCCGACCAAACGCAACCGCCCGCTCGCCTCAGGCGCGGTGAGCCCGGAGGCCGCGGCGGCCCTAGGTATCGCGCTGCTGGTGGGCGGCCACGCCATCGCCTTCATGGTCTCCCGCACGGCGTTGATCTTGGTGATGACCTACGTCGCCGTCAACGTTGCCTACTCCCTCGGGCTCAAGAGGGTGGTGCTGCTCGACGTCTTCCTGATCGCCTCCGGCTTCGTGCTGCGTATCCTGGCCGGCACGATCGGCCTCGACATCAAGCCGTCGCCCTGGATCCTGCTGTGCGGTTTGACCCTGGCGCTGTTCCTCGGCTTCTGCAAACGGCGGGCAGAGCTGATGACCGGCGGCGACGAGGCTCGCAAACACCGCGCCGTGCTCGGCCTGTATCGGACGCAGGACCTCGACCAAATGATCGGGATCTGCGCAGCCTGCTCGGTGATCACCTACTGCCTCTACACCATCGACACCAAGACCCAGGAGACCCACGAAACCGAGTGGCTGATGGCCACCGCTCCGTTCGTGATCTACGGCATCCTGCGTTACATCCACCGCCTGCACGCTGGCGTCTCCGGCGGCCGGACCGCCCTCGACGTGGGCCGGGATCCGCACCTGATCCTCACCGTGGTCGGCTGGCTCAGCGTGACCCTCTGGCTACTAGCCTAACCGGGACCCACCATGCGCCTCGTCATCATCTTGGCGATCGTCGCCGTCGCCCTGTTGTGGGGCGGCATTCAGGGTGTCTACACCTACCTCGCAAATCCTGAGCCGATCCGCCTGACCTGCGCCGAGTATGCCGAGCGCCGACCGGACGCCGCCTGGGTGCACCTCAGCGACTGCGCCCCGGCGGTGATGGAGGCGGTCTCTCTCGGTTTTGGCGGCCGGATCAAAGAGCTCTACGTGCCGCTCTTCCCGCCCGACGCGCACGAGGACAGCCTGGCCGTCGTGCTCCTCGCCACCGAGGACCCGGTGCTGCTCGAGCTGTTCAAAGAGCTGATCGCCATCGAGGAGGCGCCCGAGACCGATGACCTGGAGATCGACGCCCGCCTGCTCGGCCCGGTCGCCGCGGCGAGTCGGGTGCGGGAGGTCAAGGGTCTCATCCAATTCGGCCTCGAGCTCGATGACGACGACCGAGACCAGATCGCCGATCACGTCGGGCGCGCCGTGACGGATTTCGTGATCGTGGACGAGGACGCGGAGCCTGAGCTCACCTGGCCCGCCACCGCCACCGGCCTCGGCCTGCTCATCGCCATCGGGGCCGTTGTCCTGGTACGCCGCAAGACGTGAGGCTCCGCGCCGCATTCGCCGCCCATCCCCGCAGGGCCGCCGGTTCGGTGGTGCTGCTGGTCTTCGGGCTGTCCAGGGTTGGGGTGCGCTGGGCGGGGGTTCAGCTGAACGCTGAGGAGCTCGGCAGTTTCTGGCACTTCATCGACGTCGACCTTCTAACCTCGCGACTGCTCCCGAGCCTGGCGGTCCTCCATGGCCAACCTCCCGGCTTCAACCTCTTCTTGGGCGTGGGGCTCAAGCTCTTTGGCTCGGGCGCGGCCGCCTTCTACGGCGCGGTTTTTGTTGGCATCGGGGCGCTCACCGCCCTCCTGTTGCAGGCTTTGATGTTGGAGCTCGGCGTCCGGCGTCACTCAGCCACGGCCCTGGCCTGCGCCTGGTGCCTCTCCCCGGCGGCGATCCTCTACGAAAACCTCCTGCTCTACACCTATCCCTCGGTGACCCTCTTGCTCGCCACCGCCTGGCTGCTCGTGCGGGCGGAGCGTCTGAGCGGTGGGGAGGGCAAGAGAGCTGGACGTTGGTGGCTCGCCGGCTTTGCGACGGCGGCGCTCCTGGTGCTGACCCGCAGCCTGTTCCATCCGCTCTGGTTGGTGGCTCTGTGGCTGGGCGCCGTTAGCCTGACCCGGGGTCGGCGGCGCGCAGTGGTCGGTGCCGGCCTGGTGCCGATGTTATTCATCACGGGGCTGGCGATCACGGACGTGGTTCGATTTGGCACACTCACCACGTCGAGCTGGTTCGGCATGAACCTGGCGCGCATCACGACCTTCCAGCTCGATCCCGATGTCCGGAAACGGATGCAAGAGAGCGGTGAGCTCTCGGCCCTGGCCAGCCTGCGCCCCTTCGCTGCGCTCGAGCGTTATCGAGGTTTGGCGCCCATGCCCGAGCCAACCGGGGAGCCGCTCCTCGATCGCCCGCGCAAGCTCAGCGGCGCAGTCAACCTGCACCACCTCGCCTACGTCGAAATCTCTCGCCGCTATGGCGCGGACGCTCGGCGGGTGATGCTCGCGGCGCCGAGCGCCTATGGCCGCGGCCTGCTACGGGCGGGGCGCCGCTTCCTCTCGCCGGCCAGCGACTACGGCCCTCTGGCTCGCAACCGCCGGACCATCGCGACGCTCGAGTCTGTTTACAACGGCCTGTTTCATTTTGAGCTGCCGGGACTCGGGGCCGTGGGTTGGATGGTGATCGCCCTGCCGGGTTTGACCCTGTTTGGGCTGCTGCGCGGTTTCCGCCGTTGGCGGATGGGGGAGCCAGGGGGGGCGGGCCTGTTGGTGCTCAGCGCGACCGTTGTCTGGGTCGGGTGGGGGGGCTGTGCCTTCGCGGTGGGGGAGAACAACCGCTTTCGATTTTTGATCGAGCCGTACCTGTTGGTGCTAGCGGCCTGCGCGGGGGGCGAGCTGGGTCGGTGGTGGCGGGGAAGGCTCTGAGCGCCCCCTTGTTGCTCCGCCCCCGGTTCGCTATCAGCGAGCCCCGTGCGACGCTTGTTCCAACGCCTGCCCACCCACCCGGCGTCGATCATCGCGGGCCTGGTGGCGCTCAACGCTCTGTTGTTGCTGCCGTCCCTTGCCCTGCCGGTGCAGCCCTTCACCCCGGACAGCGGCTGGCGAGAGATCTTCACCTTCCTTTGGCTCAGCGCCGATCTGTGGCTGGCGGTCGGTCTACTCTGGCTCGGCTGGCGCCGCGGGCATCCCCGGATCGCCATCATCGCGGCCGCCGGCCTGTGTCTGCTCGCCCTGACCCACGAGATCTATGACGTCTTCATCATCGCGACCTTCAGCCGGCAGGCGGTGCTCTACAACGACCTCCTACTCCTCCCGGACGCCCTCAATCTCCTGCTCGACCTGGCCCCTGGGTGGTGGCCCCTCGCCGCCGTCCTCTTGGTGATCGTTGGCGGTGCAGCCGTGTTGCTCAGCACCACCGTCATCGCGGCCGGCCTGCGCGACACGACGCGACCCGGCCGGTTCATCGCGGTCATGACCGCGGCAGCGCTGATCTTCGGCGCAGCCCACTTGGAGCGCGGCCTGGCGACTCGCGACAGCGCGGCGCAATCGAGCCTCGCCCGTCTCGGGTCCAATCTTGCGGACTCGCTGGCCATGGCACGGGCGCTGGCCGATATCGTCGAGGGACCAACAACCGGTCCACAGCTCGAGCAGGCCCTGGGTCGGGTGCGACTCGTCGACCCGCCGAGCCTGGTGCTGATGCTGATCGAGTCCTATGGCTCGGTGCTCTACACCGACCCCGACCTCGCCCCGGCCTTTGCCAACAGCCGCGCTGCCCTCGGCGCCCGGCTCAACGCCAGCGGTTGGAAGGTCGCCACCGCCTTTAGCGACTCGCCGGTGAGCGGTGGCACCTCCTGGTTGGCGAGCGCCACCCTGCTCAGCGGACTCGAGCTCGACAACCAACACCTCTACCAACGCTTCATCAGTCAACCGCCGCTCAGCATGCCGGCGTTCTTCGCGGCCCAAGGCTTTCACACCGTGACCGTGCAGCCGGCCAACCGCGCGCGGCCGGGGCGCCCCCTGGGCAACCCCTATGGCTTCGACCGAGTCTGGTTCCGACGCGAGCTCGCCTACGAAGGCCCGCCCTACGGCTGGGGCGTGGTCCCGGATCAGTACAGCCTCAACCGCGCGGTAGCGGCGCTCCCCCAGGCTGGCGCCCCTACCTTTATATACGCGGTGACCGTCTCCTCTCATGCGCCCTGGAACGAGCTGCCGCCCCTGGTCAATGACTGGCGCATCCTTGGCGAGCTCGACGGGCCACGCCAGGGTGTTGGCGCCCGTCTGTGGTCCAAGCTCGGCGCGCGGTTCGAGCGGGGAGCTGAGCCCGCGGGCCCGGCCGCCTATCTCGACGCCATCGCCTACGAGCTCGCCACCATCGGCGGATTGATTGGCGATCTGGAACCGGACCACCCGCTGGCCAACGCGGTCTTCCTATTGGCCGGGGATCACCAGCCGCCCTATTTCCAAACCCTTCAGGATGCTTCCACCCCGGTCCACATCATCACGCGGGACCCGCGACTGCTCGACGAGCTCGCGACCGTGGGTTTTGCCCCTGGCCTCGACGGCTCACCCCGCGACGCACACCACCTGCACCACGCGGGCCTGTTCAGCCTGTTGGCCCGTAGCTTCGCAGCCTGCTACGGATCCGAGGTGATTCCTCCTTACCAGGCGACTGGCGGATCCCTGTCAGTGCTCTTTGCTCGGGGCGACCCATGAGCAGCCTACCGCTCGATACCGACCACGCGCGCCAACGTCTCGGACGGACCTGGGTTGGCTGGGCGATGCTGCACCTGTGCGTGGTGGCCGTGGCGGCCGTGGCCCTCGCCGGGCTCACCCAGATCGAGCCCTGGGCTTGGACGGGCGCCACCGCCGCGGTCGCGCTCTTTCAGATCATCTTGCTGCGTCGCGGATTGCTCGACAACCGAGGTGCGGATGAACTGCTGCGGCCGGGTTTGGGCGCTGGCACCTCGGTCACCTTGATCCGCGGCCTCCTGATCGCAGCCGTGGCCGGGTTCATCGCTTCGCCTCCCAGCGACGGGCCGGCACTCTGGCTGCCCGGCGGGCTCTACCTGGCCGCGGCCCTCGCCGATCGACTCGACGGCTCCCTCGCCCGCGCCACGAATCACGTCACCCGCCTCGGCGCCCACCTCGACGTGGAGCTCGATGCCCTCGGGTTGTTGGTGGCCCCAACCTACGGCGTGATCGCCGGTCGCCTGCCGCCCTGGTACCTCCTGCTCGGCGCAGCCTACTACCTGTTCACGGCAGGCCTGCACCTGCGTCGAGCCCGTGGCCTCCCCGTGTTCGCGGAGCGTCTACGCCCGAGCGCCCACAGCCGCGTCTTTGCCGGTTTTCAGATGGCCATGGTGGGCGTCGCCCTAGTGCCGGTCCTGCCGGCCTGGACCACCTGGCTCGCGGCTAGCCTGTTCATGATGCCGGTCTTGGTCGGCTTCGGTCGAGATTGGGGAGTCGTCACCGGGCGACTCGACCCAACCAGCCCACGGTATC
>JAUUZB010000564.1 GCA_030590185.1 Deltaproteobacteria bacterium | reverse complement strand
ATCGTGCTGGCTGTAGTCCACGATGGTCAGCAGCTCGAGCTGGTTCGACAAATACCAGTCGGCGTGGCCGGCCCAGGTCGAGGTGGCGCACTCGGTAGCAGCGTCGTTCGGATAGCGCCCGTCGTTGGAGCCGTTCTCGCAGTCGGCGCCGTCGCGTCCGAACGGGCAACGGATCCACATGAGACCGGTGACGGTGTCGAGGGCCACCGGCTCCCCGGCGGCGGGCTCGCTGATGGTGAAGCGCTCGGCGTTGGGATGGCCGGGATCCCAACCGTATTGGGCATCCTGACCGCAGTTGATGCTGAGGCCACAGTCCGGCCCGATGGGCCCCGGACAGGTTACCTCGGCGCTGTCGTCGAAGCAGGTGATCTGGCTGGTGTCCGGCAGGGCAAAGGATGGCCCGGAGACTCCACAGCTCACGTCGCCACAGCCGGGGGAGACGCAGGTGCCATCGATACACACATTATAGTCATAGTCGCTGCCCGCGCTGGTCGCGCCGGTGCAGCGAATGAAGTCCGGGAGGTTGACGCAGTCGGCGGCAGGTTCGCAGCCGGCCGCACCACACATCGTTTGGGACAGGGTGCAGTCTTCGCAACTCGAGCCGCAGCGTTGATCCGACACGCACGCCACACAGCTGCCGGCGTCACACCACTCGCCCGGGTCGCAGGGGGTCACTGGGCACGCCGGGGGTGGGCTGCCGACGTCGCCGGGAATCGATACATCGCCGTCGAAGCCGCCTCGCGAACAGCTCAGGGCGGTCAGGGCGATCAAGAGAAGAGGCCAGGGCCAGGGCAACCTACGCAACTCCATAGGGCTCCTCCTGTGACCGATAGCGTAGCACGAAACCAACCGTCGCGGCAGAGCCTGGAAGTCATTGGTACTCCCACGTTTCCTGTCCGCGCCGCGTATGCCGCGACCCTTCGACTCGCTTCGCTCGCTCAGGGCGAACGGGATGTGGGACGAACGGATCACTCGATGACCGGGGCGGTAGCCCGGCCGATCACCCCCCGAGCAGCCGCCAGTGCTTCTGCGGCGCGCGGCGCTCCACGAAATCCTCGCCGGCCGCCGCGAGGCGCAACAGGACGTGCTCCTCCCAGGCGCGGCCCATGGCCTGGAAACCGATCGGCATGCCGTCACTATCGTAACCGGCCGGGAAGCTGATGGCGGGCAGGCCGGTCATGTTGGCCGGCGTCACGAAACGCATCACTTCGCTCAACAGGCCAAGGTTCGACTCACCGGTGGTCAGGGCGTCGAGGGGCACCGGCGGCGCGGTGCAGCCGTTGGTCGGGGTGACCACCACGTCCACCGTTTGATGGACGCGCTCGAACTCCTTGCAGATGCGATAGCGCTGGCGTTGGGCTTGAACGAACTCGATGGCGGTGAAGCGCGCGGTGGCGGCGAGCAGCATCCGAACGTCTGGGGCAAACTCGCCGCGGTGGCGGGCCATCAAGGGCGCCTGGGCGGTGCCCATCTCGCTGCCGATGGTGATCAGGTGCGCCACCCGGGTGGCGTCGAGACCCTCGATCTCGATCGGCACGACCTTGGCCCCCTTGGCCGCGAGATGGTCGAGCATGCCGCGACAGCCCGCGACCACTTGCTCGGCGGCATCATCGAACCAGAGGTCCCAGACCCCGATGGTCAGGTCGCTGAGATCGTCGGTCCGGTCGAGACCATCGAGACGCAGGGGCGGTTGGCCGAGGGTGTTGGCATCGTGCGGATCCTCGCCGGCCATCACCCCGTACATCACGGCGCAATCGTGGGCCGTGGCGCCGAGTGGCCCGAGGTGCGCCACGCTCCAACAGATCGGCGGCACGCCGTGCTCGCTGACCCGGCCGAAGGTGGCCTTGAGGCCGACCACCCCGCAGAAGGAGGCAGGGTTGCGAATCGAGCCGCCGCCATCGGCGCCGAGGCTGACCGGCGTGATACCGGCGGCGACCGCTGCGCCTGGACCGGCCGATGAGCCGCCGGTGAGCCGGGTGGTGTCGTAGGGGTTGCGGGCGGTGCCGTGGTGGGGCTGCAGACCGATCGGTCCAATACCGATCTCGGTCATGTTCGCCTTGCCGAGGATGATGCCGCCGGCCGCCCGGATGCGCGCCGCCGCGGTGCAGTCTTCCTTGGCCGGGCCGTCCTTGCCAAGGAAGGTGGTGCCTTGGGTGGTCGGATAGCCGGCCACGTCGACTTCGTCCTTGATCGCCACCGGCACGCCATCGAGGGGACCGCAGGGCTCACCCTTGGCCCAGCGCTCCTTGGAGGCCTTCGCCTGGGCGCGCACGTCGTCGGCGTTGGAGGCGAAGAAGATACGCATCGCCGGGTCATTGGCGTCGCTCTCGGCCATGGCTGCGAGGGCGCGATCGGCCACGGCGACGGGGTCGGTGCTACCGTCGCGATAGGCGGCGCGCAGGTCCGCCACCGTGTCAAAGGCGAAGCCCTTGGCCGCGACCTGGCGATCCGCCTCGGCGTTTAGATCCGGCGTCGGGCCCGCGGCCCCGCCGTCCCGAGGCAACAGGGGCAACGGCGCGGCAGGCGCGTCGCTGAGGTCCGCTTCGCGCAAGGCTGAGAGCCCCATGTTCGAGGCGATCGACCCGTAGATGAGCGCGCCGAGGCCGGTGCTCTCGGCGGCGCTGGCGAGCAGCTTGAGCTTGGTACCGACCAGACGTGGGGCCTTGGGCTTCTTCAGATCGTAGGGCATGACGTGCCTCCGGGTTCCAGAGTTGAGCCTTAGAAAAACTCGCGGTCCGTCTCGAAATAGGTCTTGAGGGCGCCGGCGATGACGTTACCGATCATGGTGGCGACCTCCTCCTGGCCCGGGGAGCGTCGGATCGGCCGGCCGGTCTCCGGATTCAGCTCGCAGAGGAGGTCCTTGCGCACCTCGAGCCCCAGGGAGCTCGGACGATCGTGGTAGTGATCGAAGTCGGCCTGTGCATCCCGGTTGTCGAGAAAACGCATCACCTGGGAGTAGGCGTCGCGGGCCCGGCGGAAGGGTTCTTGCTTGTCCCCGGCGATCTTGCGGAAGCGATGCAGGTAGCTGCGCAACGCCTCCGCCTCGTGGTCGCGCAGGTTGGTATTGAGCAACATGCGCCAGACGCGCAGGAAGGGCTCCTGACCGCGGGTCTCCGGGTAGACCTCCTCGAAGCGCACCCGCAACTGACGGAAGAAGTGCCACACCTGGGAGCGGACTTCGAAGCTGCCGTCGGTCGCCGGGTAGGGATGGTTGTGGGTGACGCGGAAGCCGGAGCGCTCGAGGTTGAGGCTGATCCGGTCGCGCAGGATCCGGCAACAGGTCGACTCGGCCAGCTCGTCCGGAAAGATCGGATCGAACAGGCCATAGGGCATGCGCGCCTCCCGCTGGTAGGTCTGGGGCACGCTCACCAGGCTGAGGTCCGGCCGGCGGGTGAGGCTGGGGTTGTGCTCATCATAGGTGTGGATGCACAGCAGGATCCGTTTGTCAGTCAGGAAATGCCGCTCGACGATGTCGCTGGTGGCGTCGTAATAGTCACGCAGAACCCGCATCTTGCTGGCGTGGTCGAGGGCGGTGTTGAAGGGCGGGATGATCGCCAGCCGAGAGAGGGCATCGGCGTGGTCCGGCGGGGTGCTGCCCGGAAAACGGTTGAAGTCGGCGAGCACCCGGGCGTAGCAGACCCGCGCGTAACCAGGGATCCCGAGGGCGGCGGCGATCTTGTGGGCGACCAGGTTGGCGCCCCAGTCGCGCTCGCTCACGAACCGCTCGGCGAGGTGCTCCGGGTCGACCCGCGGACGGCCCTCCGGGTCGAAGCGTGCAAATTTTGGAATTGCCTCGCCGTCGTGGAGGGTGAGGATCACGACCTGTTCGCGGAACCGCTCCGGGATGGACTGCTCCCCGGTGGCCTCCACCGGCACGAACTCAAAGGGGGGATCGCAAGGCCGGTCGTATGCGAAGGGTTCCTGCATGGCGTCACGAGGGGCTGTGGTGATCAGGCACCCCTTCCTACCATGAAACCGGGGGGCGTCGCGCCTGATCCGCCAGTCTTCGGGTCCGGTTCCCAGGGATGCAGGATTCGGTGGCGCCGCAGCGATCCGCTCGGTAAGCTGGGAGCTCCATGTGCAGTACCCTCCCCCACCGCCTCGGTCTTTTTTTGTTGGTCCTCTTGCCCTTCGCCTGTGGCGGCGACGACACCGGAGGGGACGGCGGTGACGGCGGCGCCGGGGTGGACCCCTGCCGAGCGGAGAATCATTGCGAGCTCGACGGTGACGGTAATCCGAGTTGCGTGACGGGGTTTGCCTGGGAGGATCCGAACGACCCGGACAACCTGACCTGCGTGGAGGCATGCAGCCCGGAGACCTGCGAGAGCCTGGGTAAGGATTGCGGTCTGGT
>JAUUZB010000072.1 GCA_030590185.1 Deltaproteobacteria bacterium | reverse complement strand
GGAGTCACCCGAGGCGACGCCGGCGTTCAATAGCAGCTCGACCCCGGCGTAGTCCTCGGGGAGCGTGTAGGAGAGCTCGAGGGCCGCGCCCCACATGAGCATCTCGGTGTCGCGGCTGGAGGTCTCGGTGTCGGTGGAGAAGTAGGTGTCGCTGAACTTGCCCCAGATGAAAGCCCCTTCGAGCGCTACCTTGAACTTGCCGATGTAGAACTGGCCAAAGGCGTCGATGGTTACCATGTTGGCGTCCCGCCGCTCCTCGTAGCCGTCGGTGAAATCGATGGGCCGCGCCGGGTCGTAGCGCCACATCGAAACGGTGGTGCCGTCGGGCTGCTCGATATCCTGCATGTAGTAGGCGCTGCCCAGGTCGCGGTACTGGATGCGCCAGCTGCCCCAGATGCCGTAATTGAGGACCCAGTCGTCGTTGGCCAGGGCATCCTTGATGTCGTCCGGGTGGTCCACCCGTTGGATGCGGACCGAATACTGGTCGATGTCATCCCAGTCGACCGCGTCGACCGCCTGGCCGGTGGAGTCGCCGAAGCGCTGGTAGACCGGGCCGCTGCCGGCCATGTCGAACATCGCCGAGAAGAGATGGTCCGCCGCCTTGAAGCTCAGCTGCACGCGGTCGGAGACGTCGCCCGAGTCGCAGTCGAGGCAATCGCCGGAGTTGGCCAGCATCCCGAGACCCCAATGGTTGGGCATGCGGCCGAAGCGCAACTCGAGCTGCTCGTTGAGGGCGGTGACCGTGGCGTAGGCCCGCTTGACCACGATGCTGTCCGTGACGGCGTTGAAACCGTCGGAGGGCGCCATCTGTCCGGTGTTGAGCAGATTGAGAGGGGTTTGTCCCGCGGCGGGTGGCAAGGTGTTCGGGGTGGAGCCGAGCACCAGATTGTCGAGGATGTCGACCGTGGTGACGATCTTGATGTTGGAGGTGACGTTGATGGTCGGCTCGAGGCGCAGCCGCATGTTGGCGCCGGTGAAGCCGGCGGCGCGCCCGTTGCCCTCTTCGTCCTCGATGCCAGACTGGGCGGGCCAGCCGGTGCTGTCGTTTTTGAAGTCGAGGCTCCGGTGCAGGTCGCCGCGCAGGCGGAAGTAGCCGTCGAGGTCGACCAGCGAGATGCGTGGTTTGACCAGGAGCCAATCGTCGCTGTCCCAGTCCGACAATAGGATCTCATCCCCCTCATCACCGGCCACGGCCGCCTCTGCACCGGTCGCTGGGGGCGGGGGCTCGACCGGAGCCACGGGCGGCTCCGGCATCTCCGGGGGCTCCGGCGCCGGGAGGGGCTCCTCGGTGCCCTTCGCATCGGCATCGGCACCGGCCTCAGCCGCGGCCTCGTCAGCGGCGGCTGGTTGCTCCTGGCCTGGCGCTGTTTCGGTGTCGGCGGTCGCCGCCTCATCGGTGGCAGCGGGATCGTCCTTGGCCTCGGTCTCGCCCGCGGGGGGCGGCTCGGCTTCGGGGGTTGGTTCCTGGGCCAGGACCGTCGCCGGGAAAACCAGGCAGGCGAGTAGCGGGAGGAGGCGGGCAAACATTACGATCGGCTCCAAACGGTCAACTCAGACATCACGACCGGGGCCCCGGCTTGACCACATGGGTGTGGCCCGGTCAGGGCTGGGCGCAAACGGTCGTCACCACGACGAATCTTGGTCAACGTTCGGGGCCTTATAATCGGGTGGGGGTAGCGCATCAAGCCAGTTGAGGCTGGTATGATGGTGCCCCCTGCCTAGGTTTGACCACCCCTGGCCCGCGATTTGTCCGCTGGACCACCCCCCGCTTTTTTTCTAGGGTTCCTGGGACAATGACAACCAAAGCGCGCTCGCGACCGATAACCGTGCCGCCGCCGATCCCCACCAAGAGCCAGCTGGCCGCGCGCCAGGGTCCCCCTCAGCACATCGCCCTCTCGCCAAAGCTGGAGGAGGTTCTCAACGGCATCGCTGACTCGACCCTGCGTGATCAGGTCGAGGGCACGGTGCGGTTTGCCCTCGCGGCGCTGCACGAGCTCGGCCGTATCCACCTGCCCCAGGATCATTTCGAGGTGCGCGAACAGGAGACGATCGGCACCGACCAGCACCTGGAGGTGGCACCCTACGTGCTCGCGGCCATCGCCGCCGTCAATCGGCTGCTGGCCTACATGGTCGATGTCTTCCCGGCGCCGCCCGAGTCGGACGGGGAGGACGGTGACGACGACGCCTTCGGCGATTTTGATCTCGAGTTTGACTTGGTAGACGGCCCGACCGGTGAGGGGGGCCTCGCGAGTCAGTCGGAGGAAAAACAGGCCATGACCCCCGCCGAGCAGGTGGCGGACGCGGCCAACGCCTACGGCTTCATGCTGCGCAGCCGGGTTTTGGATTTTGCCGAGCGTCTAGAGGTCGCCACGGCAAAGGACGACTCCTGGGCCCTGTTGGGCGAGCTCGACGACTACAAGCACCGCCTGGCCAAATCGGGCCAGGGCCTGTTGTTCGGCATCCTCGCCATTTTCCCCTCCGCGGCCAGTCGCGAGGAGATCTACCCGCAGTATCGATCGGCGGTCGGTGAGGGGATCGACCTGCGCCGGGCGATCGCCGATCTCTCCTACCAAATCGGCCGCTTCAACGACTCCCTGTCGGATCAGGATTTGGTGGTGCCGCTCATCGTTGCCGTGGCCGACCACCTGGCCCGGTTCTCGGGCCAACCGATCTACCGCTCCCTGCGCGCCGAGGACAAACGTGCGGTGATCGATTTCCGCCGGGACCTCTATCAGATCCGCCACCCCAAGGAGGGCGAGACCTTCTCCATGGTCCGCCTCAAACGAGCGGTGGAGGGCTTCTCCAAGTTCCTGGAGTCGATGCACGCCATCAACCACCGCGAGGTGTTGGTCCTCCACGACCGCGCCATCCTCGAACGCGAGCTCGCCGAGATGCACCAGGCCCTGACCCTGGTGCACACCAACGAGGCCGCCGCCCGCTTCACCCTCGACAAGGTAGTCGAGAAGGTCGTCGAGGTGCTCGGTCGCAACCCCGACCTCGACGACGCCATCCGTGCCCACCGAGCTGGCGGGGCGGGCGACGAGGAGCTCGGCCCCGAGCTCAACCGTTGGCTCGGGTTGCTGCAGGGCACCCTGGCGACCTGCGGCTGAGCCCCGCCGCCGATCATACCTCGGTCCCCGCCGTCCCGAGTCGTCGCGGTTACGAAACCGCGCTTGACAGGCCTCCCCACACCCCCATATTAGCCGCGTCCGAAACGAGAAAAACCAGGGAAATCAGCCTTGTAGGCGAATGTGGAGTGCGTCATGGGTAAAGTCATCGGCATCGACCTCGGCACGACCAACAGCGTTGTGGCGGTGATGGAAGGCTCCGAGCCCAAGGTCATCACGAACGAAGAGGGCGCTCGCACCACCCCGTCGGTGGTGGCGTTTGGCAAGGACGGCGAAGTGATGGTCGGCCAGGTGGCCCGTCGTCAGGCGGTCACCAATCCGGAAAACACCGTCTACTCGATCAAGCGCTTCATGGGCGTCAGGCACGACCCGACCAGCAACGACACCAAGCGCATGCCCTACGATGTGGTCGCCGGCAAGAACGGCATGGCCTACGTCGAGATCGAGGGTAAGCAGTACGCGGCCCCTGAGATCAGCGCCAAGATCATCCAGAAGCTCAAGCGCGCCGCTGAGAACTATCTCGGCGAAACGGTCACCGAGGCGGTGATCACGGTCCCGGCCTACTTCAATGACTCCCAGCGCAAGGCGACCAAGGACGCCGGCAAGATCGCCGGCCTCGAGGTCAAGCGCATCGTCAACGAGCCCACCGCCGCCGCCCTGGCCTACGGTCTAGACAAGAAGACCGACCAGGTGATCGCGGTCTACGACTTCGGTGGCGGCACCTTCGACATCTCGATCCTCGAGGTGGGCGAGAACGTCGTGGAGGTGCTCTCCACCAACGGCGACACCCACCTCGGTGGCGACGACTTCGATCAGGTGATCATCGAGTACCTGATCGCTGAGTTCAAGAAGGACCAGGGGATCGACGTCTCCAGCGACAAGATGGTCATGCAGCGCCTCAAGGAAGGCGCCGAGAAGGCCAAGATCGAGCTCAGCTCGGTCACCGAGACCGACATCAATCTCCCCTTCCTCACCGCCGACGCCTCCGGGCCGAAGCACATGAACCTCAAGCTGTCGCGGGCTAAGCTCGAGAGCCTGGTCCACGATATCGTCGAGCGGACCATGGAGCCCTGCAAAACGGCCCTGTCCGACGCCGGCAAGACCGCCGCTGACATCGACGAGATTCTGCTGGTGGGCGGCTCCACCCGCATGCCCCTGGTGGCCGACAAGGTCGAGAAGTTCTTCGGCAAGGAGCCGAACCGCAGCGTCAACCCCGACGAGGTGGTGGCGGTCGGCGCCGCGGTGCAGGCCGGTGTGCTCTCCGGCGACGTCAAGGATCTCCTCCTGCTCGACGTCACGCCGCTGTCCCTCGGCATCGAGACCCTCGGTGGCGTGATGACCGTCTTGATCGCGCGCAACACCACCATCCCCACCAAGAAGAGCGAAGTCTTCTCCACCGCCGCCGACAGTCAGACCTCGGTCGAGGTCCACGTGCTGCAAGGCGAGCGCTCCATGGCGGGCCAGAACCGCACCCTCGGGCGCTTCCACCTCGACGGCATCCCGCCGGCCCCGCGTGGCGTGCCCCAGGTCGAGGTCGCCTTTGACATCGACGCCAACGGCATCGTCAACGTCGCGGCCAAGGACAAGGCGACCAACAAGGAACAAAACATCCGCATCGAGGCCGGCAGCGGTATCTCCGACGCCGACATCGATCAGATGGTCAACGAGGCCAAGGACCACGAGTCGGAGGACAAGAGCAACCGAGAGTCAGCCGAAGTTCGCAACCAGGCCGACTCCCTTTGCTACCAGATTGAGCGCAGCCTCAAGGAGTACGGCGAGAAGATCGACGCCGACACGCGCTCGGAGCTCGAATCCAAAATCGAAGCGACCCGCGAGGCGCTCAAGTCCGACGACACGGCGCGCATCAAAGCGGCCATGGAGGACTTGACCCAGGCCAGTCACAAGATGGCGGAGCAGATGTACAAGGACGCTGGGGCCGAGGGTGCTGCGCCTGGTCCTGAGGCTGGGCCGGTTCCGGACGCTGCTGCTACGGAGGGGGATGCGAACGTGGTTGATGCGGAGTTTGAGGAGACGAATTAGGCTGGGGGTTCGGGGCCGTCTCCTGTTGTTGGTTTGACGGTTTTATGGAGTCGACGTTAATACCGTCGTTGGTGGATCTTCACCGCTCGCGCTCAACGCCACCGGACGAGGTCGGTCCAAATACGGCTGGCGCTGAGCGCTCTGACGTTCCTTGCCAGGGGAAAAGTCTCGTCGCCGGCGTGGACTACGTCGATCCGTGAGAGGCGAAGATCATGGAGCGCCGAGCGAATCGACGGGGTCATCGACGGGGTCGTGCTTCGTTTGAACTCGAAGCCAACGCGTTTGTTGCCTCGGACCACGAGCAGGTCGAGCTCGGCGCCTGCATGGGTCGCCCAGAAGAAACACTCAGATGAGCGTGCCCCGATACGCTCCCGAACTTGCTGCACGAGAAACCCCTCCCAGGAAGCGCCGATCTTCGGATGACCTTCGAGGTCATGAAATGTCGTCACGCCCAACAGCGCGTGCATGATGCCGCTATCGGAGAGGTAGACCTTGGGCGCCTTGACCTGTCGTTTCTTGATGTTTTCGAACCAGGGTTGCAACTGAAATATGGCGAAGGTCGCCGTCAGTTGGTCGAGGTAGCGCCGGACAGAGCTCACCGAGATGCCAAATGCCCGAGCGAACTCAGACGCGTTCCAGATTTGGCCGTGGTAGTGGGCCAACATGGTCCAAAACCGCCGCAGGGTGATTGCGGACGTCGACACACCCAGCGACGGCATGTCGCGCGTCAAGAACGTGTCGATGAACTCTTCCCGCCAGTCACGACTGTCGCGATCCGAACGCGCCAAGAACGATAACGGCAGCCCCCCCCGGCACCACAGTCGTTGCATCCGCGCGACGCCAACCTCGTCGGTACCCAGCCCCGGGAGCATCATGTAGGCGATTCTTCCCGCCAGCGACTCAGACGCCTGGCGAAGAAGGTCCGGGGAAGCGCTACCCAAGATCAGGAATCGGGCGGGTGTCCTCGGACGATCAGCCAACACTCTCAGGACTGGAAACAGCTCGGGGTGACGCTGAACCTCATCCACCACGACGAGGCCGCGCAAAGGCTCGAGAGCCAGCATCGGGTCACTCAAGCGCGCTCGATCCGCTGGGCGCTCGAGATCGAAGACCGTGGCCTTGCGTTTGCCGGCGCGAACAAACTCACGGGCGAGCGTCGTCTTGCCGATCTGCCGCAGGCCGAGAAGGCCCACGACTCGGCTTTTCTGCACCTTTGTGCCCAATTCGGTGAGCAGCCCGCGGCGGGAGATCCGTGGCATGTTACCTTGAAAATTAATCAGGAATACATCAAATTTCAAGGTATGTGTTGAGCTGTTTTTGGGCGGGTTGGACTGCCTGCCGCAACCCACGGCGTGGACGGGCAGGTGGTTGATGCGGAGTTTGAGGGGACGAATCTGGTTACGGGTTGGGAGCCGTCTCCTGGTTGGCTTCTGACGATTTTTTGGGGCCTGGGGGGGCGTCTCCTGTTTGGCTTTTGACTATTTTTCTGGGGCCTCCGGAGCCGCCTGACGGCGTCTCCTTCGGGCTCCGGGAGCCCCTGCGGGTCTCCCTGCTCCTCGAACGGGGGGGAGCGAACCCCGGCGGCTACGCCCGACCCAGCGGTGCGTGTCTGGCATTCGATACACTGGTGCGCGTGTAACCTCCTGGACCCTGGTTGATTCGAGCGGATCGGATCTTGCAGTTCGTTGGGAACAGGACTGGAGGTCAAATGATGCGACGCACGTCTGGGTTATTGTCCGCGGGCTTGACGGCCCTAGTGGTGATTGGCACGTCCGGGATGATTGCGATGGGTTGCAGCGCGGCGATGGGTGGTGGCGCCGGGAGCGACTTCGGCGCCACGCCCGGCGGTGTTCAGGATGTGAGCCTGGCACGCGAGCTGGTCGAGTTGGGTCAGGTCCCTCCGGCGGAGGCCTTCGTGGTTGAGGGCATGTTCTCCGAGCACGATCTGCCCCTCGAGGGCGCACCCTGTAGCAGGACTCTCTGCCTCAAGGCGGCCCTCGGTTTGGCCCCAGACGCCTCGGGCGCAGACGCCGCCTGGGCCCAGGTCGGCACCTCTTCGTCGATCGACGTCGACGATTTCGAGCCCCCCTCATTGACGCTCATCGCTACGGTGGACGTATCGAGCTCCATGGGGTGGGACTACGGCGAGGATCAGCCGGGGCAGCTCGCCCGCGCTCTCCTGGGGGCCATCGCCGACGAGCTACGAGCGGAGGATCGAATTGCCATCGTCACGTACGGCTCCAACGTCACCACCGCGTTGGAGATCGTGTCGGGAACCGACGGCAGGATCGACGGAGTGATCAACAACCTCGACGAAGGCGGCTCCACCAACATGGAAGGGGGCTTGGAGCGTGCCTTCAGCCTGGGGCGGAGCGCGGTGGGCAGCACCGATGAGGTTCGCGTGCTGCTCTTCACCGACGTGCAGCCGAACGTCGGCGCCACCTCCACCACCGAGTTCGAGCGGATGGTCGCCGCTGCCGCAGGGCATGGCGTCGGAATCACCGTTCTGGGTCTCGGCGCCGGTCTCGGGCAGGAGCTGTTTGATGCCATGTCGACCCTGCGCGGCGGCAACGCCTTCTCCCTGATGGGGTCTGCCGATGTCTCGACCTTCATGGCGGACAACTGGCCCTGGGCGATGTGCCCCATCGCCTACGACATGACCATGACCGTGACCCCCACCGCCAACCTCGACCTGGTTGCGACCTACGGCTTTCCTGGCGCCGAGTCGGCTACCTCCCTCGAGGTGGCTACGGTGTTCCTGAGTAAGAGACGCGGCGCCCTGTTGTTCGAGCTTTCCCCCGGCCAGACGGCGATAGCGGCTGGGGACGGCGTCACCATCGATCTCAGCTACGAAGAGCTCAGCGGCGTGCGATCTACCGAGACGCTCTCGGCCCTGCACGACGGCTCAGCCACCGATGCCCGCGGCCACTATGCGCCGCAGGCGAGCGTCGCAAAGACCATTGCCCTGGCGCTGTTGGTCAGCGGCATGCACGCCGCCGCCGATCTCTACGGCAGCGATCAGGCGGGCGCCGTCGCGCTCCTAGAGCCAGTCCTCGAGTGTTTCGCCGCCGACGCCACAGCCATCGCCGATCCGGACATCGACGTGGAGGCGGCCTTCTGGCCAAGGCTACTCGAGCTGATGGAGAGCGGCGCCACCCAGGGCAACCTGTACGGCGGCTACTGAGCCGAGCGCCCCAGCGCCAGAGATCAATTTCGACAATTGATAGTAACGGTAGCAGTCTGCCCCGGCGAGACCTTGGCATTCCGCCGCTTGCGCCGTCCATCGGGACATTCAAAGACCACGGTGTACTCACCCTCGTAGACCTGCAACCGCACCGGCGTCTCCGCCGGGGACTCCTTGCCAATCCGAACCCAAGCCCAAGAAGTAGCGTTGATCGACAGGTTGCCCTTGCGCGGTTTGAAATCGATCGTCTCGGTGCGCCCCCCGGTGAGCCGGATCCGGTGGGAGAGGGTGAAGCCCTCCACCTCGTTCTCCGCCTTGATGCGGTGCAGCCCGGGGTCCAACGCCAGCTTCTTGATGGGCGTCTCCCCAATGAAGTTGTTGTCGACCGTGATCCGTAGCTTCATCGCCGAGGTGACATTGAGGTAGGCGCGGCTCGGGCGCTTCTTCGGGCTCGTGGCCTTGGGCGGTTTGGGCGAGTCCTTTTTGGGTGGCGCCTCCACCGCCGGCGCCTCCCCCGGGTCGACCTCGGCGGCGGGCTCCTCGACCGCGTCACTACTGCGAAACAGGTTGACCTCGATGAAGATGCGCGAGCCCGGCTCGACGTAGCGGGTCTCCCAGCGCGGCTTGTAGCCCGCCTTGCGAAACTCCACCTTGTGCATCTCACCGCCGCGCACCCGCACGTCGGTGAGCGGGGTGATGCCCTCCACCTTTTCGGAGTCGACCCAGACCTCGGCGCCCTTCGGGTTGGAGAGCAACATCAGGCTGCCGATCTCCGCCCCCTCGGCCCCGGTCGGGAGCTCGACGAACAGCAGCGGGGGAACGACCCCGACCTCGAGCTCCGGGAGATCCACCTCTGCGATCTCGTAGCCGTCCTTGATGAAGCGGGCGCTCATCGGGACGTCGACCCGGAAGCCCTCCTGTACGTTGAAGGGCGTGCGGTGGCCGCTGTAGCGCTCGTTGATCGGCTCGGCACCGAGGCCCTTGAACTCCACCCGGGCGCCGCGCGGCTCCGAGTCGATGCTGAGCGGCCCGGACATCGGCCCCCGGCCTCCGCCGCGGTCGCTGGTCAGTACCAGCGCGAGGCCCGCCCCAGCGCCCATCAACAACACCCCGACGGCGACTAGGCTCAGCCACTTGGGCGGCCGGCGGCCGGCGAACAGCTTGGCGCGCTTGGCGTCTAGGATCGGATTGTAGCTGACGCTGCCGGTGGTCTTGGGGATCATTCCGTCCTTGAGACCGGTGGTTACCGTC
>JAUUZB010000291.1 GCA_030590185.1 Deltaproteobacteria bacterium | reverse complement strand
CGCGGCGCTGGGCGTGACCTTGGTGGCCATCCTCCTGATGGAGACCGGCGCCAACGGGCCCGCGCCGGAGCTGCGCCCACCTCCGCCTGCAGCCCCCGACGCGCCTGCCCCCCCCGACGAGGTCGACCGCTTGCTCGACAAGGCCCGCGCGGCTGTCGCGCAGGGGCGGTGGCAAGAGGCGGAGATCCTCGCCAATGCGGCCTGGCTGCTCGATCCCGGCGACCCCATCGCCGAGACGTTGGCCCGGGAGACGAGCCAACGGGCGCGGGCCATCGCGGTGAGCGAGGAGGTGCGCGCGGCGATGGCGAAGGAGGACTGGCGCCGGGCATGGCAGAGCCTCCGTCAGGTCGAGCCCAGCGAACGCTCGGCAGAGCTCGGGGCGCTCGCCACCGAATGCGAGCGACGACTGCGCGAGAACCTATCGACACGGGTGGAAGGCGCGCTGTCGGCCAAGAAGTACGCCGCCGCGGAGGAGCTGTTGGACGAAGCCGACGAGCTGGGTGTCGTCGGAAAGGAGATCGAGGCGAACCGAGAGCGCCTGGAGCGCCTGGAACGCTCGCGACGACGCCCCCAAGATTCGGCTAAACGTCGGAACCGACAAAAAGCCAGGAGCCGCAGGGCCATGGAGCGCGAGGACTACTTTGAGGCGAACCTCCTGATCACCAGCGACGACCACGCCGCGGCGCGGCAGCTCCTGGAAAAGTGCATCAAGCGCGATCCCCGGGCTGCCACCTGCCACCGGGGGTTGGGCATCGTGTTGGTCCACCTCCGTGAGCCCAACAGCGCGGCGCGCCACTACGAGCGCTATGTCGAGCTCAAGCCCGACGCCTACGACGCGGAGCGGGTCAGGGCAATCCTCGGCAAATTCCGAAGTCGGCAACGGTGAGGCGAGATTCGCCGCCTGGCGGTCGGTGACGTCGACATTGCTGGTCGATCCTTCCATCCGGTAGTAACCCCTCTGCGACGCTGGTATGCTGGGGATCTATCCCAGCTAGGGGGACCGGATGATACGTTGGGGCGGCGTATTCCTTTGCACGATTTTGCTCTCTGTCCCTGCTCCAGCAGAAGGAGACGAGGCAGAGGAAACGAGTTCGCCCGGGGAGCTTCGGGTTCCGTCCACCCCGGGAGTTGAGCGCGCACGAGACACGGTGCTCGTGATGGATCTGCGAGCCGATGGAGTGGCGGAGGATCTAGCGCTCCAGATCACCAGTCGGGTGGCGGATCTGTTGGCCGCGCACTCGACGCTGAAGGTGGTTACGGCCGAAGAGGCTGCGGCGATGTTGAAGCACCAGCAGGCCCTACTCAGAATGGACTGCCAGGACGACACCTGTATCGCCGAGATCACCCGCGTCGCGAACGCCCGCTTTGCCTTGTCGGGATCGCTCGGGAAGATCGGCTCGGGCTACATCCTGACCCTGTCGTTCGTCGACGCCGTGGAGGCCAGGACGGCCGGCAGCGTGGCGGTACCGGCGGCGAACATCGAGGCACTCGCTGCCGAGCTGCCGGGCGCGGTCAGCTCGCTGGTGGGGACCGGTACCGGCGAGCAACCGCGCTACCGCCTCCCTGAGGGCCGCGAGGTCTCCTTTGCCGTCTTTGACCTCGAGCCGCTCGGGCTGTCCGCCGAGGTCAGCCGAAACCTGACACAGGTGCTCGCTGCGGAGATCAAAGAGATCGAAGGCGCGGGCGTGGTGAGCCGCGACGACATCGCGGCCATGTTCGAGTTGGAGGCGCAGAAGATCGCCATGGACTGCGCGAATGAGGCGTGTCTCGCGGAGATCGGTGGCGCCCTGGGCGTGGAGAAGCTCATCGTGGGCCACGTGGGGATGCTCAGCGAGCGCTACGTGGTGTCGCTGCGCCTCATCGACGTCCAGAGCTCGGTGGTCGAAAGCCGGGTGAGCGAGACCTTCAAGGGCGTCGAGGACCAGTTGATGGCGGCGGTTCGTGCGGCGGGCAGGGGATTGCTCGGAATCGAATCGTCTGAGCCCGGTATCTTGGCCATCACGGCCACGACCAACGAGGCGCAGCTCTTCCTCGATGACGATTACGAGGGCGACCTTCCGATGCGTCCGCTGACGGACCTCACGCCGGGGCGTTATGTGTTGCACGTCACCAAGCGGGGGTTTCTCGAATGGCGTTCCGAGGTCTACGTGGAGCCAGGGGAGACAAACATGGTCTGGGTGGAGATGACGGAGAAACCGCCGAAGATCGCCTTTTGGACCTTCCTGTCGGCGACGGCGGCGACCAGTGCTGCAACGATCTTGGTCGCGGGCATCGCCCAGAGCCACATCGACGACTTCAACTACGAGATGGCCCGCCCCGAACACGGTGACCCCATCCGCCGCACTGCGTCCCAGACCGACGCCGCGGCTTTTTCCCTGGCTGCGAATGTCCTGTTGGTCAGCACGGGGGTGCTGGCCGCCGGCACCGGCATCGCCGCGATCTTCACGGATTGGGAGTGAAGGATGACGCAGTGGAAGGTTTTTCCGGCTCGATGCCTGCTGGCGCTGTGGCTACCGTGCGCAGGGTGCCTACCAGACCTCACCATCGACCCCTCCGACGACATCAGCTGCGAGAGCACGGCGCATTGCCCGGCCGGGATGGTCTGCGACCTCGAGAGAAAAAGATGCGTAGACCAGGGTGCCTCGCGTGAGATGGAAAAGGTCGCGCCCAGCCTGGTGTTGGTGAACCTCGACACCGACGCCGCGCGACGCACCTCCGGCCTCCCGGTCACCCTCACCATCACCGATCCCAACGGTTACCCGCTGGGTGAGGAGACCGTAACGCTGGAAGTCGAGTTCTGGGCGAATTGTCTCGACGATGGGCTCGACCCGGGTTGGTTGACGGCGGGGGTTGACGAGACCTTGACCGGGCTAACCGTCAACACAGACTTCACCTTCCACTGGAACGCCCTCCAGGATGCGCGCGATGGCATCGGCGAGCTCGAGATGATCGAGCTCCCCACCGGCGAGGAGGGCACGACGTTTGCCGAAGCCGTCAAATACTGCGCCGGGACGAGGCTGCGCATCAAGGCGACCGATTCGAGCAGCGATGCCCTGAACAGCGGATGGCTCGAAGTGTCGGACCAAGGCCTGCCGCTCGGGAACGAAGCGCCGGAGGTCACCGCCGTCGAAGTCGTGGGCGGCATCGCTACGGGCAACGCCATCGTTGAGGTGACGGTCGCGGACAGCGGCTGGGACGACGTGGCGCTGGTGCTATTCGAGGTCTTGCCTGGTACGGAATGCGGCGCGGCCACACCGGTCGAGCCGAGCGTGGCTCATTTTCCGCTCCTGGCTCTAATCGAGCAGATGCAGACGTCGCCCGAAGGCCTCCCGACGCCTTTCACCTGGGCGTCGAGCCTGCAAGACAACGACTGTGGCGCGAGTCATCTGCGCCTCGCGGTGGCGGACGAGTTTGGCGCCTGGTCCGCTCCCCTTCAGGCCGCGGACCCCTTCGACCTCGAGAACCACAACCAGGCGCCGGTGTTGAGGGTGGAGGCGATAAACGACCACGGTTGGCCACCAACGGCCCCGCTCGACCTGCCGCGCGGACCGGTAATCATCGAGTTCGTCTTGGCGGATGAGGAGGAGAAACCGGTCGCCGTCACGGCAACGGTCAAGAGCTGGGACGAAACCGATCGCGAGATCCCGGAGCCAACGGACGTGGAGCCGGCCACCTTCCACCCAGCCCTGACAGCAAGCCCGTTGAGCGACCTGGCGTCAGGACCGCTGGCTAATCTGGAGTCAGGGATTCTGCCCGCGCACACGTTCGTTTGGGACACCTCCGAGCTGGGGGATCTCTTCGTCGGCTGGGCTGCCGTCTATCTCGCTCCGGGGCAAACCGACACCGTGTCAGAGCCAGAGCTTTCGCTGGTCGGTCCGTTCCGGATCGACATGCGGCGGTTGAGTCCGCCGACGGTGTTGGGTGTGGGGATCGTCACCGACGGTATGATCGCCGCAGGACCGGTGGAGGTCGGGTACCGGCTGACAGACGAGGCCGCAGACCCGGCGGATGTCCGCGTCGAATACTCGGTGGACAACGGTGTGACCTGGGCGCCTTGCTCGGAGTACCGTACACCCTCGAGCGACGGCCGCTATGACCTCGCCACCTCGCTCGCAGGGGATTCCGGACTGGGCGGGGTTCGACACACCTATTGGTGGGACGCGACCGGGGTGTGGTCGCCGGGGACAGCGACGGTACGGATCACCGCCTCCGACGGCACTGGCACCGGCGAAACCCGCGGGCGTTCCTTCAATGCAACCAAGGTGAGTTGGTTTCACGGTTTTGGCGCTGCGGAGTCGTTCGCCGTGGGCGCCGCACCAACGTCGGCTACCAGCGGTGACTTCGACGGCGACGGCGTGGCCGATCTGGCGGTCACGAACCTGATCTCCGAGGTCGTCACCATCTGGATCGGCGCGGGGAATGGGGACTTCGATTGTCCGGACAACGATACGGACGGTCTCTGCGACCGGAGCTACATCGCGGGCGCCTTTCCGTTTTTCCTCACCCCCGGTGACTTCAACGGCGACGGCGCCATCGACCTGGCGGTCGCGAACTCGGGCACGAACGACGTCTCCATTCTGCTCGGCGCTGGCGATGGAACCTTCCCCTGTCCCGACGCCGACAGCGATGGCTTCTGCGACAGGAGCTTCGCGGTCGGTGACGATCCGCGTTTCGTCACCACCGGCTACTTCGACGCCAACGACGCCATCGACCTGGCGGTGCTGAACAGCGACTCCAGCGACATCTCCATACTGCTCGGGGTCGGCGATGGAACCTTTTATTGTCCAGACGACGATGCCGATGGCTTCTGCGACTGGAGCTACGGCGCAGGAGGTGTACCGACCCACGTCATCACCGATGATTTCGACGGCGACGGCGTCACCGACCTGGCGGTCACGAACTATCTCTCCGCCGACGTTTCCATCCTGCTCGGGATCGGCGATGGAACCTTTTATTGTCCAGACGACGATACCGATGGCTTCTGCGACTGGAGCTACGCGGCCGGGGACAGCCCGAGCTCGCTCGCCAGCGGTGATTTCGACGGTAACGGGGTGACCGACCTGGCGGTCGCGAACTCGGGTGAAAACTCCTACGACGTCTCAATCCTGCTCGGGGTCGGCGGTGGAGCTTTCGCTTGTCCAGACACCGATGCCGATGGCTATTGCGACCGGAGCTACGCCGCAGGAGCTCAACCGGGTTTGGTCATCACCGGTGACTTCAACAGCGACGGCGCAACCGACCTCGCGGTCGCCAACGGGATCTCCAACGACATCTCCATCCTGCTCGGCGTCGGCGATGGTACCTTCCATTGTCCGGACGCCGATACCGATGGCTTCTGCGACTGGCGCTATGGGGTGGGCGACGCCCCGCGTTTCGTCATCACCGGTGACTACGATGGCAACGGCGTAGCCGATCTGGTGGCATTGAGCGCTCAATCCGAAACCATCTCCGTCCTGCTGGGCGCAGGGGTCGGTGGCTTCGTTTGCCCGAACGCCGACGTCGATGGTGCCTGCGCTTGGAGCTTCGCCGCGGGCGACCTGCCGAGCGCGGTCGTCGCCGCTGACTTCGACGACGACGGGGTCATCGACCTGGCGGTCGCGAACGAGAGCTCCGACGACGTCTCCGTCCTGCTCGGGGTCGGTGATGGAGCGTTTCGTTGCCCAGATACAGACAGCGATGGCTTCTGCGACAGGAGCTACGCGGCAGGCGACCGACCTTCGTCGATCACCACCGGCGACTTCGACGGCGACGGCGTCGCCGACCTGGCGGTCGCCAACATGGGCTCCGACGCCGACGTGGGCCCCGACGATGTCTCCATCCTGCTGGGCGCCGGCGATGGGACCTTCCGTTGCCCGGATACGGATGGCGATGGCTGGTGCGACTGGAGCTACGCAGCGGGCGACCAACCTTCGTGGATCACCACCGGCGACTTCGACGGCAACGGCGCGACCGACCTGGCGGTCACCAACGTGCGCTCCAACGATGTCTCCATTCTGCTCGGCGTCGGTGATGGGACCTTCGCTTGTCCAGACAGCGACAGCGATGGCTTCTGCGATCCGAGCCATGCGGCGGGCGT
>JAUUZB010000812.1 GCA_030590185.1 Deltaproteobacteria bacterium | reverse complement strand
GGCATGGGCGGCCACCTCGGCGGACAAACCGCGTCGAGCCTGGCGGTCGAAGCGGTTCGGCAGACCATCGATGAAGCCGCGCCGACCATCGAACAGGGCGCCGGGTCGGATCCACTCGAGAGCTCGCCAGTGCCACGGGTGTTGGCCCAATCCATTCGTAACGCCTGCTCTCGCATCTTCGAGCGAGCCCAGGGCGATCCAGAGCTCGCCGGCATGGGCACGACCTGCACGGCCATGCTGGTGCGGGCCGACCGGGCCTTTGTGGCGCACGTCGGGGATTCGCGTTGCTACCTGCAACGGGGCGACAAGATCATTCAAATCACCGACGACCATTCCCTGGTCAACGAGCAGATCAAGGCTGGGTTGATCAGCCGCGAGCAGGCCCGCATGAGCCGGCTCAAGAATATCATCACCCGATCGGTCGGGTTCGAGAAGGATGTCGCGGTCGATACCTTCGCCTTGCCGATGCAAGCGGGCGACCGGTTATTGATGTGCTCCGATGGGCTGTCCAACTTCGTCGATGACACCGAGGTCGGCCTGGCCCTCGCGACCCTGACCCTCGATGAGGTGCCGATCAAAATGGTAGCCCTGGCAAACGAGCGGGGCGGGGACGATAACATCACGGTGGTCTGTGTGGCCGCCGAGGCTTGATATTTTGGGGAGTTGCGGTTTGACCTGAGGTTCGGGGAACTGTTAGAGGCCCATCGGTGAGCAATCGCGTCTACCAAGTAATGATTGTCCCGGAGCGCTCCGCCAAGGTGCGTCGCTACCGGATCACCAATCGCGCCGTGATGCTCAGCGCGCTCGGGGTGGTGCTCCTCACCGGGCTCGCCGGCTACCTCTCGGTCAGCTACATCCACATCGTCAACGAGGCCTCCAAGAACCGGGCCTTGCTGGACGAGAACTACCGACTCAAGTCGAGCCTCAGCCTGCAAAAAGAAGAGGTCGAGCGGATCAACGCGACCATGCAGCGCATCGATCAGTTCGCGTCCAAGGTTCGCACCATCACTCGCCTCAACGACCCGGAACGCAACCTCGCCATCGGTCCCCTCTCGGGCGGCCCCGCGGTGGGCGGCACCGCGGTCATGTATGCCCCGGGCGAGCGCACCGAGTACGAGGATGAGCTCGCTGATTCCAAGCTGGCCCTGCGCTTGGTGGACGCCCGGCTCGAGAAGGCGGAGATCGATGCCCGCGGTCTCGAGAGCAACATGCGGGAGCTGCACGAGTATTTCGCCAGCGACCCGGCGATCCTCGCCTCCACGCCGTCGATTCGGCCGATCCGGTCGCAGCTCCTCAACAGCACGTTTGGCATGCGCAAGGACCCGTACACCGGCCAGCGCGTGATGCACAAAGGGATCGATTTTGCCGCCGACCACGGGAGCGACATCTTCGCCACCGCCGACGGGGTGGTGGTCTTTGCCGGTACCCGCGGTAAGTACGGCAAGACCCTGGTGATCGACCACGGCTTTGGCCTGCAAACCCACTTCGCCCACCTGTCGGCTTTCACGGTCGGCATCGGGGACGAGGTTGGACGCGGCCAGGTAGTCGCCGCGGCCGGGGATACCGGTTTGACCACCGGCGTCCACCTCCACTACGAAGTGCGCTTCAACGGCATCCCCCAGGATCCGGGCAAGTACTTCATCGAGTAGGTCGCGCGGCGGGCGGCGCTGTGCTGCGCCCGTCCGGCGGACCTGAGATGACGCATTCCAACCCGGCAGATCCGCGCGAAATTTGCCCACCCGGATCCCGACCCCTATCATGGCGCCACCATGGTATCGGTCCGACGGATCCTCCTCGTTTCGGCGTCGCCCCGGCGCCGAGCCTTGCTCGAAGCGGCTGGCTACGAAATCGAGGTTCGCGCCTCTGAGGCTGACGAGACCTGGCCCGGCGGCGATGTCGAGGCTGCCGTCATCGCCTTGGCCCGACGCAAGCTCACGGCGGTCGAGGTCCGAGACGAGCTGGCCCTAGCCGCTGACACCGAAGTGATCCTGGACGGGCGGGCCCTCGGCAAGCCCACGGACCCGGCGGACGCGGTCCGCATGCTCAGCGAGCTCGCCGGTCGGGCGCATCAGGTGGTCACCGGCTTTTGCCTGCGTCGCGCCGAGCGCTGGCACCAAGGGGCGGCGACGACCGAGGTGCGGTTCCGGCCCCTGCGTCGCGCCGAGATCGAACGCTACGTGGAGACCGGCGAGCCGATGGACAAGGCCGGTGGCTACGGCATCCAAGGTCGTGGCGGTGCCCTGGTCGACACGGTGCGCGGTTCCTACACCAACGTGATCGGCCTGCCGCTGCGTGAGGTCCTGAGCTGCGCCGACGAGCTGCTGGAGGGCCCGAGGTGAGCGTGGCCGAATCCATCGCGGCGATTCAGGAACGGATCGTGCGGGCCGCCAAGGAGGCGGGGCGCCAACCAACGGAGGTAACCCTCTTGGCGGTCTGCAAGCGCCAACCGCTCGAGCGCATCCTCGCGGCCCACGACTGTGGCGTGCGCGACTTCGGCGAGAACACGGTCCAGGGACTCAAGACGACCAGCGAGGCGCTGCGCGCCGAGGGGCGCGAGGTTCGCTGGCATTTCGTGGGTGGCCTGCAGCGCAACAAGGTCAACGCGGTGCTGGCACAGTCGCCGGTCATTCACTCCATCGACCGCGCCAGCTTGGCCGAGGCAATCTCGAAACGTGCCGCCGGGCCGATCGACGTCCTGGTACAGGTCAACCTCGGCCACGAGGCTCAGAAGGGCGGCGTGCAGCCGGAGGCCGCGGTCGAGCTCGGCTGCCACCTCTCGACCCTGACCAACCTGAGGCTGCGTGGGTTGATGACTCTGCCCCCGGCCGGTGAGGACCCCGTGCCCCATTTCGAGACCCTGCGGCGGTTGTCCGAGGCGTTGCAGGCAACTCCGGAGGGCCGCAGCGCCGGCGAGCTCTCCATGGGGATGAGCGACGACTTCGAAACCGCCATCCGCTGTGGCGCGACCATCGTCCGGGTGGGCACCGCCATGTTTGGGCAGCGCGAGTCGAAAAAAGGAGCAACCTGACCATGAAGCTGACACCGATTGACATTCAGCAGCAGCAGTTCACCCGCGGCTTTCGCGGCTATGACGTTCGGGAGGTCAACAGCTTCTTGGAGTTGATCGCCCAGCAGATGGGTGATCTGAACCGGGAGTCGACCGACCTGCGCTCCTCGTTGCGCCAGACCGAACGGGAGCTCGACGAGCACCGGGACCGCGAGGCGACCCTCAAGGAGGCGATGCTCACCGCCCAGAGCGCCATCGACGAGATCCGACTCCAGGCCCAGAAGCAGGCCGAGCTGATCATCACCGAGGCGGATCTGCGGGCCGAGAAGCTCCTGCTCAACGCCCACAAGCGAGTCAGCTCGGTGCTCGAAGATATCCAGGACCTCAAGCGCCAGCGGGCACGCGCCCTCGAGGAGCTCAAGGGCGTGCTCAACACCTACCGCAAGCTGCTCGACGTGCACGAGGATCAGGATCGGGCGAACGAGG
>JAUUZB010000754.1 GCA_030590185.1 Deltaproteobacteria bacterium | reverse complement strand
GTGAGCCCGGCGCGCTGCAACGAATGCGAGCCGGGGCAATCGGAGTGCGTCGGCGCCAACCACGTTGTGTGTGGCGACGACGGCGCCCTGCTGAGCAGTGAAACCTGTACCCTCGGCGGCGGCTGCTCCGACATCGGGATCTGCGACGCGGCCCTCGGCTGCCATAGCATCGCGACGGCGCCGGACGGCTGGCCCTGCGACGAGGGCCCAGGGGCGGACGGCAACCTCTGCAACTCCTCATGCCAGGCCGGCACCTGCACATCAGGGGTGGACCCGACCTGCAGCGACGGCAACGGCTGCACCCGCGCGGTTTGCGAGCCGGACAGCGGTTGTACCTTCCCGCCCGCCGCCGCGGACACGCCCTGCGCGGGCACCTCGGGGGATCTGTGCGATTCGAGCTGCGACGGCTCTGGCGCCTGCGACGACGCGGTGCCGGTCGATTGCGGCGATGAGAACGCCTGCACCCTCGACACTTGTTCGGGGGGAGAGTGTTTCCACGAGCCCGGCCTCGTCGGCTCCACCTGCCGACCGGCGGCCGGGACCTGTGACACCAAGGAAGTCTGCGACGGCATCTCCAGCGCTTGCCCAACGGACCTCTTCCAGGCTGTTGGACTCGCCTGCGGCGATCCCACCGACGAAACCTGCAACAACGCCGACACCTGCGATGGGCAGGGCGTTTGTCTCGCGCACCTCACGCCGCTCGGCTCCCCGTGCGGCAACCAGGGGGAGTGCGCGACCGGCGACACCTGCGACAGCGAAGGCATCTGCGTCGACAACGGCGTGGCCGATGCTGGTACGCCCTGCGGTGATGCGAACGACACCACCTGCACCGATCCCGACACCTGCGACGGCGCCGGCAGCTGTCTGGGCAACCACGCCCCCGGCGGCAGCTTCTGCGGCAGCGCCCTCAGCACCGAGTGCTCCTACGAAGACTCCTGCGACGGAGCGGGAAGCTGCCAACCGAACGACCTGGAGGCCGGAACGCCCTGCGGAGACGACAGCACCGGCGAATGTACCAAACCGGATAGCTGCGATGGGCTCGGGGTCTGCGCCGAGAACAACGCCGAGCAAAACGACCCCTGTGACGACCTCGACGCCTGCAACGTCGGCGAGGCCTGCGAGCTCGGGCTCTGCATCGGCGGCGACGGGCCGGGCTGCCCGGATGGCGGCGAATGCCGGGAGAACGACTTCTGCGACACCCTCGGCGCCGACGGGAACTGCGACTACCTCGGCGTCGGAGCACACGACGGCGATCCCTGCACCGACTGCTCCGCCGGCACCTGCACCGTGTGCGGCGACGGCCTCTGCCTCGCCGGCGAGTGCGACGGCACCGGCACCGCCGAGAGCTGCAGCGACGAGAGCTGCGGCGCCCGCGCCGCTTGCCAGGAGGTGACAGGGGATTGCCGACGGGCCGGCTGCGCCGGGCTAGACATCGGCAACCTCGAACACCAAGCCTGCGCCGACGCCAGCGACGCGACCTTCTTTGGCGCGGGTCTACCTTGCCGCAGCGTCAACTGCTCCGACGAGGACAGCGAGAACAGCGGCCAGGCCATCGGCGCGGATTGTTTTGGCACCAAGAGCAGCATCATCAACGTGGACCACGGGATCATCACCTACGTCTTCGCCACCACCAGCCCGAGCGGCACCCCGTTCAACGTCTGGATGCGCAACTACCGCCACACCGAGCTCGATGGGGCCGAGGAATATGGTTGCAGCCTCAGCGGCGTCGCGGGGGCGACCCACAGTTGGTCCTTCGATGAGGGTGAGACCGGTGCCGGCCGGCATGGCTCACCCTGTACCGGGGTCACCAACGGCTACTGCTGGATGGCGGTCGACGGCGACACCGACGCCAGCACCTACGACCCGCTCCTCCTCGACGTCGGGGTGCACACCCTGAGTTGTGACATAGGGGTTGACCAAACCGTCGGCGAGACGAACGAGAACTACGGGTACGACGGGATCCTGTTCACCAACGACCTGGGCTTCGTGCCGGATGCAAAATCCGGCACCCCGTGCGCCGACAGTGATGCGGTCTTCAGCGCCGGCGCCTGCACCGGCGTCAACTGGGGCCCCAACGCCGCCCCCTATGTAGCGCCGGGCAACTGCTCGGCCGTCCTGCCCGAACCGGACGGCACCGCCTGCTGGCAGGCCGGGGGTCACACCTGCTGCGGGGGAGCGTGTGTGAGCTCGAGCTCCGGCCCGGGGAGCTGTCCGTAGGAACCGCCCATCCGGGGCACGGGGCGCGGGGTACGGCGATTCCCTCGGCGGCCGAAGAACCAAAATCCGGCCTCACGTGTATGTCTCACTAGCCCCCCTTTCCCGAGACCGAGGTTGGAACCATGACGCCGATGCAGTCCATCGCTACGTCCGCCCACCGGAGCCGCGCCCAGCAGCGCGTTTCGAATCCGTCCCAAAAGCAGGCCCGGCCCCAGGCCGACATCCAGCTCCCGGCCGAGCTCACCGCCGGGTTCGAACGGGAATTCCGCGCCTCCATGCGAACCACTCAGACCCCCCGGGAGCAGGCCGCGGACGTGATGCGCGAGTTTGCCGGACAATTCGGCGAGCTGGCCGGGGACGAGAAGGCCTTTCACAGCATGATGAAGCAGGTCTTTGGCGCCGGCTACGACGCCGAGCAGGCCGAGGGCTTCCGCCAACGGGCGCTCCAGGGTGACTTCTCCTGGATGCCGCCGATCAAGTTCGTGGACGACGCCACCCTCGGCGGCGCGCACGGCGCCTACGACTCCGCCGCTGGGGTCGTCTACCTCAACGAGAGCCTGCTCGCCGATCCGAAGCTCGCGGTGCAGGTCTACTCCGAGGAGTTCGGCCACTTCCTCGACAGCAAGCTCAACACCACGGACACCGCCGGCGACGAGGGCGAGCTCTTCCGCCGCCTGATGGGCGGGGAAACCCTCAGCAAGTCCCAAATCGCCGCCATCCGCGCCGAGAACGACCACGGGGTGATCGTGGTCGACGGCAAGGAGATCGAGGTCGAGTTCTGGAACCCCTTCAAGGCGATCGGCAACGCGGTCAAGAGCGTCGGCAAGGCGATCGGCAACGCCTTCTCGAGCGTTGGCAAGGCGGTCGGCTCGATTGCCAAGGGCATCGGCGGCGGCATCAACAGCTTCTTCGGCGGCATCGGCAAGGGCGTAACCGGTTTCTTCGGCAACCTCTTCCAGGGCAAATTTGGCGAGGCGTTCAGCTCGCTCGCCGACGGATTCGACGAGGCCTTCATCAAGGGGCCGACCAAGATCTTCAACGGCTTCGTCAATTCCCTCGAGCACCTGATCAACGCCCCGACCTACCTGCTCGGCTCGTTCGGCGAGAAAATCCGCAAGGGCCTGAGCCGCTTCCACGACGCCACCCGCAGCATCCTCAACGGCGCCTGGAACACGGTCACGGGCATCGGCCGAAATCTGGTGGAGAGCGCCGGCACCTTCCTCGGCGGCCTCGGCAAGATCCTGCGCGGCGACTTCAAAGGTGGTTTCAAGCAGCTCGGCAAGAGCTTCGTGCAGGCATTCCTCCAGACCCCGGCCGACGCGGTGTTGCTCGCCGGCGGCAAGCTGGTCAGCGCCATCCAGACCCTGATCGGGGTCGAGCCGGTGGGCCGCGAGCTCACCGCCGCAGAGATCGCGGCCCTGCGCGAGGTCTACGGCG
>JAUUZB010000145.1 GCA_030590185.1 Deltaproteobacteria bacterium | reverse complement strand
GGTCCGGGTCCGGGTCCGGGTCCGCGTCCGCGTCCGAGTCCGGGTCGGCGTCCGCGTCCGCGCCCGAGGGCAGCGAGCAAGCAAGGGCCGAGCCCAAGGGCAAGCCCAAGAAGCGCCGCCGACGGCGACGGGGACGGCGGGGCAAGGGCAAACCGAGCGACGGTTGAGCACCGACCTGGCCGTTCCCGGCCGACCCACCTTGTCCTCCCGGCGGCCAGTGGATAGAAGCCCCGCCATGCCAGCGAAACGCACCATCGTCACCGCCGCCCTCCCCTACGCCAATGGCAGCGTCCACCTCGGCCACCTGGTCGAGTACTGCCAGGCCGACATGTACGTGCGGGCCCTCAAGCGGCTTGGCGAGGACGCCCTCTACATCTGCGCCAACGACGCCCACGGCACCCCTATCGAGGTCAACGCCGGCAAGCTCGGGATCAAACCGGAGGAGCTGGTGGCCCGGGTGCACGAGGAACAGAAACGGGACTTCGCCACCTTTGATGTCGCCTTCGACCATTTTTCGATCACCCACTCGGACACCAATCGCGCCCTGGTGGAACGGGTCTACAAGGAGCTGCGCGCCGGCGGACACCTCGAGGACCGCGACACCGAGGGCAGCTATTGCGAGCACGACCAACGTTTCCTGCCGGACCGTTTCGTCAGGGGCACCTGCCCGAAGTGCAAGGCCGAGGACCAGTACGGCGACGTCTGCGAGGCTTGCCACAGCACCTACAGCCCCGCCGATCTGATCAAACCGAGCTGTGTGCTGTGCGGCAACGCCCCCGTGCGCAAGAGCTCCCGCCACGTCTTCTTCAAGCTCAGCGCCGACGAGCACGTCGCGTTCCTGCGCGAGTGGATCGACAGCGGCGCGCTCCAGAAGGATCAGGCCAATTACGTGCGCTCTTGGATCGAGGGCGGCCTCCGGGATTGGTGCATCACCCGTGACGGGCCCTATTTTGGCTTCGCGGTTCCGGATCAGCCGGACAAATATTTCTACGTCTGGCTCGACGCCCCCCTCGGCTACGCCGCCGCCTCCACCGAGTGGGGAGAGGCGAACGGCGCGACCTTCGAGCAGCTGTGGCAGAACGATGAGGTCCGCATCGAGCACATCATCGGCAAGGACATCGTCTACTTTCACACCCTCTTCTGGCCCGCTGTCTTGCGCGCCGTCGGCTTCACCCTGCCCTCTAAGGTGCACGTCCACGGCATGTTGACCATCGACGGCAAGAAGATGAGCAAATCCCGGGGCACCTTCATCAACGGCAGCACCTTCGCCGAGCAGGTCGAGCCGCAGGCTCTGCGCTACTACTACGCCTGCAAGTACAGCGCCGGCGCCGAGGACCTCGACCTGGCCTTCGACGACTTTATCAACCGGATCAACAGCGAGCTGGTGAACAAGCACGCCAACCTGTTCAGCCGCGCCGCCCAATTCCTGAACAAGCAGCTCGACGGCAAGCTCGGCGACTTGCCCTTCGCCCAAGAGGAGGCCCAGGCCGAGCCGGACGACTCCGACAGCCTGCTCAACCGTGCCCGCCGCGTGGTGGCGCTCTGCCGGCAGGTGGAGAAGCACTACCGCGCCCGGGAGTTCGGCCACGCCATGCGCAATCTCTGCGCCATCTCCGACATCGGCAACGAGTACGTTCAGGAGCGCGCCCCCTGGGCCCAACTCAAGGCCGGCGACGAAGAGGGGGCTCGCCTGACGCTGACCTTTGCCCTCAACATCTGTCAGGCCCTGGCGATCTACCTCTGGCCGATCGTGCCGCGTTTCGCCGAGGCGGGTGCCCGCATCCTGAGCTGCGACATCGATCGCATGGACTCGTCCCGGCTGTTTGGCCTGCGCCAACACAAAATCGGGGAGATGGAGCGCCTGTTCGACCGCATCGAGCGCACCGCGGTGGACGCGGTGATCGAGGCCTCGACACAGAGCGTTGCCGGTGGCGCGTCCAAGGCGGCGCCGGAGGAGGCGGGCGAGCAGATCAGCTTCGCCGATTTCCAAAAGCTCGACCTGCGGATCGGGGAGATCAAGAGCGCCGAACCGATAAAAAAGAGCAAGAAGCTCCTGCGCCTAGAGGTCGACATCGGCGAGGAGAAATTCCGGCAGGTGGTGGCCGGGATCGCCACCAGCTACCAGCCGGAGGAGCTGATCGGCAAACGGGTGGTCGTGCTCGCCAACCTCGAGCCGGCAAAACTCATGGGTGTCGAGAGTCAAGGGATGGTGCTCGCTGCGGAGCATGGCGACGAGCTGTCCGTGCTGCGCTTGGATCGGGAGCTGCCACCGGGGTCGGCGGTGCGATGAAGACGCCGGAGGACTACGACGGCGCCTCGATCCCGGAGCTCACCGAGCTGCTGACCAGCGACGACCCAGCCGAGCGCGCCGACGCCGCCTGTGCCCTCGGCGACCGCGTGCGGGCGGGGGAATCCGCGACCCTAGAGGCGTCGGTGGCCGACGCCATCGCCGCGCTGCTCACCGACGAGGTGCCGATGGTGCAGTTCGAGTCGGCGATCGCTCTCGCCGAGGTACAGGACCGCCGCGCCACGGCCCTGTTGTTGATCTCGATGCGCTACCGGCGCTTCCGGCTCGACGCCATCCGGGCGCTCGGCACCCTCGGCGACCCGGCGGCGAAGGAGCCGTTACGCGGCCTGATGGGACGTTGGCTGATGCCGTGGGCGGATCGCCTACAGGCCGCGGCTGCTCTTTGCGCCCTAGATGACGCCGCTGGCGCCGAGCATCTGGAGGCGATGCTAGGCAGCCGCAAGCGGGCGGAGCGCGCGGCGGCGATTCACTTCATCGGTGAGTCGCGGCATCCGCGGGCCCTCGACCTGCTGCGCGGCATCCTGATCGATCGCAGCGATCCCATGCGGGACGTGGCCGCCCGGGCGCTCGGTTTCCTCGATGACCCGGAGGCGTGGTCAGCCCTCGAGCGGGCCCGTGAAAATGCCGACGGCGAGCTGCGCGGCGATATCGAGGAGGCCCTCGCTCGCCTCGCGCGGCAAGGTGGGCACTGAGCCCCGCTCAGCCATCAAGGAACATACTCGTACGCACCAATATCCGGTGTATCGATCCGAGGATTGCCCAGCACATCTACCGGCGGCGCGCTGCTGTCGCCGACGTTTACGCAGCCCGAGGTCCCCTCGAGCCGGTAGTCGACGAAGCTCACCGACCCACCCACCCAGATCGGCAGGGTGAGCATCGGGTGCGTCAGGTCCCCCCACACACTGATTGAGCTGGTGTCGTTGGCGACGATCGGCAGCGTGTACATATTCGGCATGTCGCCCTCGAGTCTGACGAACAGCGCCACCAGCTCATCAACGGCCCAGGTCTGAGCGGTGATGGTGACCTCGGTCTGCAGGGTGACCGGATCGAAGATCGCGCTGGCAATCGATCCCCCGGTCGGCGGCCCTCGGAAACCAGGAGGGCCCCAAACCATGCTCGGGTCGTCGATGTTGCAGCCCCCGCCTTGGCAGAGCTCGTTCGAGCTCGAGGCATTGCTGAAGTTGATGAAGGCATTGTCGCCCAACGAGGCGTTGATGAATTCGTTGGGGGTCTCCCAGACGATGCAGTTGGTCAGGTAGGCATCGGTGTTCTGAATGGCGACCGGCCATTGGCCGGTCTCGTAGTTATCAAAGGTCACGTTGGTGAAGTGAGCCTCCATGGTGCTGCCTTCGTAGACGTGGAAGCCGTCGGAGGCGTCGAGGTCGTTCCCCGTGAAAACCACGTTGACGTAATCCCCCATCGGCCCGTTGTCGCGGTAGATGGCGCCGCCCATCTGCTCGGCGTGGTTGCCGGCGAAGATCGCTCCCTCAACGACCAACGGTGCGTTGCGCATGGCGATGGCGCCGCCGTTGGTCGAATTGCTAACCGCGGCATTGGCGATGAACTGAGTGTCGAAGAGAAACACCGGGTTGCCGTCGCTGAAAATAGCACCGCCGTCCCGTGAACCTGTGCCACCGCCGACCATCACGTTACCGGCGAACACCGTGGCCGTGGCAGTCAAATCGGTGGCGCCACAACAGTCGAGCGCGACGGCGCCCCCCTCCCCGCCCGCCTGGTTGCTGATGAAATGGGAGCCTTCAGTCCAGAGGATGCACTGGTCGCGGGCATAGATGGCTCCGCCGCTCTGGCCGGCTTCGTTGTAGAGGAAGACCGAGTTGGTGATTTGGATGTCGCTGGTGTTCTCACAGTTGATCGCACCGCCGTCGTCGCTGGCCACATTGGAGTCAAACACCGTGTTGTCGATGATCAGGTTCGAGGTATTCCTGGCGTTGAGGGCACCGCCGTTCTTGCCCTCGTTCATCTCAAAGCTGCAGTTCGCGACCGTAACGTTCTGAGCGCCCTCCGTGTCGAGGCCGCCGCCGTAGTCCGAGGTGCCGCCGTTGATGATCCGGAAACCGTCGATCACGTTGTCACTCGCGGCGACGACCACGTTGCGGCTGCGTATGCCCGAGACTGACTCCATGCCGTCCAGGGTCGTAACGTTGGTCAGCCAATCGCGATCGGCCCGAGCGATCTCGTCGCCGATGAAACCTCCGTACAGGCTCACCCCCAACGGCACGTCAAACCTCTCCACCGTGCTGCCGTGGTTTGAGGCGTAGACACCCTCCCTGACCCATACCTCGCAGAGGGCCCCCCCCATCCCAGTCGTGGCGTCGATCCCCTCATGCAGATCTGGGAAGGCGGTGGCCCAGGTCATGCCGTCCGCTCCCGGGATGGCGTTGGTGTGGTCGACCCGGACCGCACACAGCTCACACGACGGGCCGGACCAGGGCGAAAGGCAGTCGCAGCCGGCAGTACCATCGAGGTCATCGCAGCTGCCGCCGTTCAGGCAGGTGAAGGCGCTGCAGTCCGGCGTACAGATCCCGTCGAGGTCGTTGTCCTGGTAGCCGGGATCACAACCGCAGACCGCTAGCCCCGTTAGGTCGCTGCACGCTCCGTTGCCGCCGCAATCGGTCCAGCCCAAGAAGTCACAGCTCGGCTCGCAGCTGCCGTCGATGTCGTTGTCCTGATAGCCGGTCGTGCAGTCACAAGCCGAGGGGGCGCCGATGCAGGCGTAACCCGGCTGCACCACACAGCCCTCGCAGCCATCACCGATCGTGGCGTTGGCGTCGTCGCTGAACTCGGGACCGCCGTCGCTGAAGATGTAGCCATCACCACAAGTGGCCGGTTCACAATTGCCGAGGGGCCCGCTCGGGCAGGCGTCGTCGAGATCTGAGTCGCCATCGTCGCAGCCCTCGACGAACAGGTTGATGCCATCGCCGCAGACCGGATCGCAGCTCGACGGCGCACCGACGGTGCAGGACCAGCCATCTTCGACCTGACAGGTCGGGCTGCAGCCGTCATCAGGGAGCAGGCCCCCGTCGTCGCAGCCCTCGCCCCAATCCAGGACACCGTTGCCGCAAAGCGATTCACAAACCGACGGCACCCCGCTGCAGGCGTAGCCCGACTCCACTGCGCAAACGGCGCTGCAGCCGTCGCCGGGGATGATGTTGCCATCGTCGCAGCCCTCGCTGGCGTCGATCACCCAGTTGCCGCAGACCAATTCACAAACCGACGGCTCCCCGCTACAGGCGTAGCCCGACTCGACTGCGCAAACGGCGCTGCAGCCGTCCCCCGCGCCGAGATCACCGTCATCACAGCCCTCGCCGGTGTTGAGCTCGCCGTTGCCACAGGTGAAGACACAGACCGACGGTTCCCCGTCGCAACCGAAGCCAGGCTCAATGTCGCAGGTGGTGGCACAGCCATCACCGCTCGTGTCGTTGCCGTCGTCGCACTCCTCGCCCGGATCGAGCGCCCCGTCCTGGCAGAGCGTGAAGCAGACCGAAGGTTCCCCCTCGCAGGCATAGCCCGGCTCAACCTGGCACACACTGCTGCAGCCGTCCGCAGAGCTCTGGTTACCGTCGTCGCAGCCCTCCCAGCCGTCGAGGAGAGTATTGCCACAGGTCTCCAGACTTCCCGGGGTGCAGGCTCCGTTCTCGCAGTGCTCGGTGTCGACGTCGCAATCGACGTGGAAAATGCACGGCGTCTGGCACACCCCGCCGATGCAGGGGCTGCCGTCGACGCAGTCGACGATGTCATTGCAGTCATCGCCGGGCTGTTGACTGGCCGGTTCGAAACCCGGATCCTCAGACGCGCAGGACCCCAGCAACGCCAGGGCGAACAAGAGGGCGGCAGGTTGGGGCAGGTGTAGGTAGCTCACCCGGTTAGTGTAGCCCGACGCCCAGAACCTGTCAGTCAGGAATCTCGTACCAGATCGGTGAGGTCCAGGCCCGTTCCTGAATCAGGCGGGGTACCTCTGGATTGGAGCAGGCCTCCGGCTCATCCGCGCCGGCCATGGTGTTGCACAGGAAGGTGCTCCACCGGCAGGTTGGGTGCTCGATGATCCGGGCGTAGTAAAAGGCCGGGAGGTCTGGATCAAAACTGGGATCCGTCCATCGCCCGCACAGACTATCGGCGCCGCTGCCGCTCGGCGTGCAGGTCGCCGGGTCGGTCTCGAAGCTGCCGCTGTCCACGCTGACGTCGTACACTTCGAGATCCGGTTGGCCGCTGCTGTCGATCCACCCCTTGATGATCTGCAGGCGTGCGAGGGGCGCGCCGTCGCCGCCGGGATCGCGCAACGCGGAGATCACGAAGGTCGGCGCCTCGGCGGTCGACTCCGGGAGGTCCTGGCCCATGGGCACGCCCTGGCGGTAACCCGTCTCGACCAGTTGGACGTCGTCGCAGATGTCGGTCGGTAGGTCCCAGCCACCAAAGAAGCGCACCGTGATCCGCGGCCCCGAGGTCCCCCAGGTCTCCCGGCGCTGCATCGCCATGAACAGCGCGTCGCGGCCGTTCTCCTGCGCCCAAATGCCAGTCAGGCCGCCCGGGTTGTAGCGCCAGGACCCCGGCGGCATGGTCGGCCCATCGAGCCGTTGCGCCGGATCCGTGTCCCCCATGCCGTTGTGACCGATCCAATCCCGCTCGCTCACCGCCCCGGGCGTTGAGTTGTGGGTGTCCGTGGCCGCGGACAGGCCGAGCTTGAAGGGGTTCACGCCGAGGCGCTCTTTCTCGAACAAGCCGAGCACCAGGGCATTGCGCACGAAGTCACTGCGCGCGGCGCAACCGAAGCCGGCCAGGCCGTTGGCGCCCACGCCGTCGCCGCAATCCTCGAAATCGCTCGGGTGGGTCTTCTCGAAGTCGCAGTACTCATCCGGCGCGCCAAAGGGCTCGGTGAAACCGTTCATGCACTCGGCGTCCCCCTTGTGCTGGGTGACCTCGACCAGCGGTTCGAGCCGAGCGCGCTGCTCTGCCTTCTCCCGGGCGGCGGTGAGGTCGTTGACCGTCTCCACCAGAAACATCTTGCCGTTGGAGAAGTTCGAGTTGTGCGGGATCATCAACACCTCGCAGCCGGCCACGGCGGCGCAGGCGGTCTCCACCTCCTGCCACAGCCCCGGCGGATCCGATTGCTCGAAGTAGGAGGTGGTATCATCCGGCACCGAGGCGTTACGGAAAATGACGTTGCGGTGCAGGTTGCTGAGGTCCGGTGCACCCGAATACTCGTAGGCCACGAAGGAGGTGAACCCGCAATCGGCGGTGCGGTCATAGGCCGCCTCGGCGTCCGCTTGGATCCGCTGCCAAACGCCGCGGGAGCGGTCGAGGCAGTCGGCGTCCGCCTCGCCACAGAAGTCGAAACGCTCCGGCGTACTG
>JAUUZB010000809.1 GCA_030590185.1 Deltaproteobacteria bacterium | reverse complement strand
TGGCCGGTGCGCAGGGTCGAGGTTGGGCTGCCATCGGACTCGAGCAGGTAGCGCTCGCTGTAAAAGCGCGCCACATAGGTGAAGGGCAGGGCCAGCTCGACGTAGTCCCCGAGCAGAACCTCGTAGCTCAGCTCAGCGGTGTGGCTGAGGTTGTCGAGATCGTACTCTGGGAATTGATCGGAACGAAAACGGTAACGCAGCTTGAGGGTGCTCGCCTCGCCTGCCTCCCACCGCGCGCTGGCGCCGCCGAGCACGCTCCACAGGCTGTACTCCCGACGATCGGGGTAGAACACCTGATCGCCGCCGGCGTGGACCGAGAGGTAGAGGGTTTCGACGGGCCGATAGCCCACCACCAGGCCGAGACTGTTGCCGAAGTGAAGCTCCTGGCTGAGCTGGTTGTAGACCTCGATCTCGCCGCGGTAGGAGGCCTCCAGGATCCAGGCGGGGCTGGGCATCAGGTCGAGGTCGGCGGCGAGCTTCGCGACCGCGGTGAGGTCATCTGCCTGTGAGGCGTTTTGATACAGATTGGAGGTATAGCCCCCGCCGATGGCGGCGGCCAGATTGAGCAGACAGTCACAACCGGCCTCCTCGCCCTCGGCGGCATGGGCCGGGCTCGGCGCCGCGACAGCGGTGACGCCGATCAGGACCATCAGGCCGGTCAGCCAGCCGTTGCCGGACATCGCTCTCATCACCTCTCGTTCAAGAACTGCTCGCGCAGCTCGTTACGCAGGGTCCGCAGCGCGGCGCCCTGTCGAAGTCTGTTGGTGGCGCGCTCCAGAACCCGATCGACCGCGCCGCGCTTGCGCTGGACGTCGTGGAAGACGGTCACGATCCGGTTGACGGCCCCCTGGGAATCATCCCGGGCGAGCAGCTGATCCGCGAAGGCCCAGGCCGCCTCTGGTGTCGCCCCCAGTCGGTTGACCAGGTAGAGGTGGGCCTCCCCGGCACGGCTGATGGCCGGGGCCGGATCCGCCCGTCCACAGGCGACCGCCAGGCTCTGGGCCACCAACCCGCGGGCCGCACCGCTCCACAGGATGTCGTTGGTGAGCTCCAGCAGATCGACGACCTCGGTCGGGCTCAGCCGCTCGCAGGGTTGAAGTGCCGCCTTCGCCCAAACCAAATTCTCCCCCATGCGGCGGAGCGCCGAGGCGATCCGCGCCGGAGGCACCCGCTTGGCCACGCCCTCGCGCAGCTTCTGTTGCCAGAGGCCCAGCGGTACCTGGCTATCCTCGAGGCGGTCGAGTAACGGACGCAACGCCTTCGCCTCGTCGCCGAGGTGTCCCTGGAGGTCCGGCCAGAGCTCGCTAGCCGAGATCTCCGCTGGTGGGCCCGCGAGCGCAACGCCACCCACCGGCACACCGCCGACCCCGAGGGCGGTAAAAAGGACGACCGCCACGAGCGGCGTCCCGCCCGCGCGATGCGGGAGGATGTCGATTCTGCTCAGCGTCCAGAACTCTTACCAGGACCTGGGGATTTGGCGAAGCCCAGGCCGGGGCCGGCGGAAAACTCGCCGCCGAAGTCGCCGCCCATTTGGGCCTCGCTGTTCATGCTGAACCGATAATCGGCGCGCTGCGGCCCGCCCGAGGCTAGCTCCTCCGCCTCGCCTCTGCGCTCGAGCCGCAGACGCTCGCGCAGCCGGGTGCGCACTTTGTCCACATCCCCGCCCACCGCATTCGACTCCCGCAGGCTGCGTTCCAGGGTCCGGCGAATACGCCGCGGGTCGAGGTCGGCGCGGCGCGATGCCTGTTCCATGACGCGCAGGGCCACGCCGACGTGCTCAGCCCGGCACCCCTGGGCCTCGCTACACCCGCGGACCATCTTCCAGGCCTGGTGGCGCCAGCGGTGCCGGTAGCGCAGCTGGTGCACGCCCTCGGCCGCGGCCCGGACATCCAGGGCGGACCATCCGGCGGCGAGTTGCTGTTGGACCACCTCGCCAGCCCGGTCGCTCGCCTCCCCGCCCTGTGCGTTCACCATGAGAACTGCCAGGGCGAGGTCAGCGGCCTGCTCGCTGTTGGCGATCGAGCCCTTCGCCTGCCCCGTGCGCAGGCAGGCCCGCAGCTGCTTGCGAAGACGCTCTCCACAACTCGCCGCGTCAGAACCGACGCCGGCGTCAGCGCAGGGCTGCGGCTCGTCGGCCCGGAGCTGCAGTTTTTCCCGGAGCCACGGCCGCAAGGCCTCGGCCTCCTCGGGGGTCACCGTGCCCTCGGCGTGCAGCGCCTCGACCGCCGCTAGCACCGCCGTGTCCGCCAGCGCTGGAGGCTCTGCGGCCCACACCGAGACGGATACCGATACCGATACCGATACCGATACCATCAACGACAGGACCGCCGTGACCCGGCCTGACGATTGCTCTGCGTGCTGCACGTCGCTCTCCCGTTGCCCCCGTCGTCTCACAGGCTGCCCACCGTCAACACCGAGCTCTGGCCGCCGAAGCCATCATCGACCACCTGCCGGGCGGCTGGATCCGGCTGCATCCGCTCCCCGTCGACGACGATCACATATTGGTACCGACCGGCGGGTAACGCTAGCTCACCAACCCACAATCCTTCGCCGGCGGCGGCCAGGGGAACCGGGTCCCGCCAATCCGTGAAGTCCCCGACCACAGCCACGCTGTTCGCCTCGGGCGCCGGCACCACGAAGCGCACCAATACCCCGGGGGGCTCCACCGGCACCGGCGCGGACGGGGCGCGCCCGATGTAGAGACCCACGAAGAGCGTCGCCGTGGCGGTGGCCAATCCGGCGACCCAGGGCAACAGCCAGGGCGTACGGCGCCCGGGTGCACCCAGGACCAGGGGAGCGACCGTGATCTCGCGCTCGTAGGTGATTTCCTTGAGCTCCGCCGCCGTTGAAAGCAGCTCGTCGAGTCGTGCGGCATAGTCTGCGCAGGTGGGACAGGCGCCCATATGGTGGTCGATCTGTGCCTCGATCTCTGGCGTCACGTCATCATCCCAGCGGCGATCGATCAACGCCTGGCAGTCCCGACAGTCGATGGAGCTCACCTTCTCACCTCACCTTGATTACTTCGCATCGCCGCCCCAGGTTACACCGCGTTGCTCGAGCCAGGCGATCAGCGCCTTGCGGGCGCGGTGGGCGCGCACCTTGAGGTTGCCAACCGTCTCGCCGGTCACCTCAGCGATCTCGTCATAGGAATAGCCCTCGACGTGTTTGAGCACGAAGACCTCCCGATAGCGCGGCGACAGCTCCGCGATGGCGCGCGCCAGCAGATCGCGGGTGACCCGTTGCTGGCGCTGGTGGTCTGGCTCGGTGGCAGGGGCAGCCGCGGTTTCGCGCTCGGTACCAAACAACATGCCCTTGAGTCGGCGCTTGCGCAGGAAGGTCCGGGCCTGGTTGACGAGCACCCGCATGAACCAGGGTCGGAAGGGGCGTTCAGCGTCGTAACGCGAGAGCCCGCGCAGCACGCGCTCGTAGGCGGCTTGTACGATCTCGTCGGCGTCGTACGGATTGCCGGCCATACGCAGGGCGACTCGGTAGGCCTCGTGCTTGTGCCGA
>JAUUZB010000487.1 GCA_030590185.1 Deltaproteobacteria bacterium | reverse complement strand
CGGCGTGGAGCTCGCGCCAGCTGAAGAAGCCCCCGACCACCGGCGCCGCCGCGATCGGCATCAGGGCGTACACCGCGGCGTCGGCGTGGGTGTAGGTGCCGTTCTCCACCAGGTGGAAGTTCACCCCTTGGCCGGCGGCACCGGACAGGACGGTGGCCCCGAAGGCGGCGCCGAATTCGAAATCCCCAACCGCGTAGGCGTAAGAGAGCGCCGCGTCGATCGAGGTGCGCTGCAGGCGGTTGTCGAACATCAAGAAGCGTGGTCGATCGAGGGCCAGCACCCGCGGCCGCATCAGGCGCTCATCCGGGACGGTGAAGCCGAAGGTCGCGCCGAGGCTGCCGAAGTCGCCGAGGGAGAGCGGGATGACGATCGCGAGCTGCAGCGCCCGGGCCTCGTCGAGGAGGTGCTCCTCGCCGTTGATCCGCATCTCCAGGGCGGTGGCGCTGTAGCCGATCATCGCCTGTACGTCGTCGCAGCTGGCCGCGAGCGCTGGGTTGGCCATGACGATGGCGCCGCCGGTGGGTCGGGCAACGGTGGAGCTCGCGAGACCGGCGCTGGCCGAGGTGAAACCGAGCTGGTCGACCGGCGAGCCGAGCGCCAGGCCGAGGATGAACGCCAGGGTGGGGCTCACGGCTCCCCGGCCTCCACCGCGGGCAACAGCTCGAAGGTCACGCTCGCCATGCCAGCGAGCAGCCAGCCGCCGCCGGTGAGGTCGGGGTAGCCGAGGTTGGTGGTCTGGCGTCCGGGGGCATAGGGATCCTCGTCCGTCAGCACGCTCGGGTCCTTGGCCACCCAGATCTCCCCAACCCAGTGCAGCTGGCTCGCCAGGTCGATGGTGAACCGGGCCCGGCCGAGGTCCGGCAGCCGGTAGCGCACACCGAGGCCGAGGATGTGCTTGGGGCCGTCGATCACATTGAAGGCGCTCGTCTCCAGCTCCGCCTCCTCGTGGTTGAAGGGCGAGGGCTCGTAGGCGTAGCCGCCGCTCAGGTCGAGCAGGCCGTAGTCCCCGGGGCCGAACAGGCGACCATGTCCCGAGATGGCGAGGCGCCAGACGTCACGGGTTTTGGGTTTGGTAAAATCGCTCTCGGTGATCAGGCGTTGCTCTTCGCCGGTGAGGGAGGGCAACGGCGCATCGGCGCTGACCCGCGCAAAGGGCGCGGCGTATCGGGACCAGCGGCGCCAGGAGACGTCGGCGCTCAGGTCGAAGCGCTCCTCGTTCCAGCTGGCGGCGAACACCACCGTCTCCGGGGTGTAGAGGGAGCGGGAGCGGATTTGGAGCTCGAGGTCGCTGTCGGCGAGGTAGCTGTGGCTGACCGTGTTCCAGTTGACCGTGAAGCGTTGGCGGTAGGTCACCGCCAGGGAGAGGTGCTCCCCCTGGAAGCGGATGCCGGCGTGGCCGGTGGCGGCGGCAAAGATCTCCTCCTCCACGTCCGCCTGCACCGTGCCGTCCGAAGCCTCGGTGACGTTGGCGATGCCGGTCAGGCCGGAGAAGTAGTTCATCCCCACCCCGATGGCGAAGGTGCGGTGCAGCTTGAGCGCCACCGCCGGCATCACCACCAGGCGCTGGGTGCGGTTCTGGTAGTAGGGCAACACCGGGTCGGTGAAGGCCGGGGCGCTGATCTCGAGCATGTTGTCCGGGAGGGTCATGATTGTCACCCCCACCGCCAATAGATCCTCGAGGGGCGCGAGCAGCGGCACCATGGTTGCCACCTCCACCACCACGGCATAGGGCGCGCCCACGTCGACCGGATCCCCACGCACCGAGAGCTGGGACCACAGGGTCTGCACCCCGATGCGCAGCTGGGGCTCCGAGCGAAAGGCGAGGCCGGAGGGATTGTAGTAGGCGGCGGCGCCGCCGGTGACGCGACTCGATACCGCGCCAACCCGTCCCATGGCCGGGCCAATGTCGACGAGCTCGGCCACGCTCGCCGGGGCGAGGTGGAGCAGGAGCGCGACCAGTGGGAAGGGGTTCATGGAGGGGCGTACTTTTAATCACCCCCGCGGGGCAGGACAACCCTGGGGTGGGATCAGGGTGTCTCGGCCGCGCCGATATCCGGGGCCGCGCCGTTGTAGAGCTCCGGGGGTGGGTAGGGCGGTACCGGCAGCGGGCCGTTGACGTCGACGCCGAGGTCGAGGCCCTGATCGATCAACGGGCTGGTGCCGGGCACCAGCCGCAGGTCCGGGCTGTCCAGATCGACGAACACCGGATCCGTGTCGACCAGGCTGTTGGCGCCGAGGGTGGTGCAGCCGTCGCAGTGATCGCTGCCGGTGCCATTGGCGAAGTAGGCGTTGTAGTCGAGCAGCCCGGCGCCGAAGTTGTCGTCATCGCCGCTGATGCCGGTGGTGCCGTTGTGGGCGAAGATGTTGTTGCGGCAGTCGGTGCTGTCGGCGTTGGCGACCGTGCTGAGGCCGGCTCCCGTGTTTTGGAAGATCGTGTTGTGGCGGATGAGGGTGGCGTCGGCGTTGGAGCCCAGCTCGATGCCGGTGACGTTGGCGTAGAGGAAGTTGAGATCGATGATGGTGCCATCCCCCCCGCCGACGATTTGGATCCCGGAACCGAGGTTGTGATGGATGCGGTTGGCCCGGACCGCGTTGGTGAGCGCGTTGACCTGTACGCCGATGCTCGCGTTGGCGGAGATCTCGTTGTCCGGGCCAATGGTGTTGCCCTCGGATTGTAGCGAGATGCCGATGTCGTTGTCGTGGATGAAACAACGCGACACGGTGTGGTTGCTCGCGGCCTGGGCACGCAAGCCAACACCGGTGCAACCCGTGATCTCCAAACCGTAGAAACCACTACCGTCGCTGCCGGTGTTGGGCACCACGCAGTTGACGACCAACCCGCCGCCGTCGATCACCGCCCCATCCCCCACCAGGTCCACCGGATCGGTGAAGGTGAGCGACGCGTCGAGGGTGACGACGGTCCCGGTCGGGATGATGACCGTCTCGCGCTCGGGGCTGGCGTTGGATTGAGCGATGGCGTCGGTCAGGCTGCCCGCCCCGGAGGCCGCGCCGGTGGTCACGGTGATCACATTCGCGGGGTCGGCGACCACCACGACCGCGAACAGGCCATAGGCCGAGGCTCCGCCCGTATCCGTGACCCGCAGGACGACCGTGAAGGTGCCGGCGCTGGAGAAACCGAAGGGCGCAGCCGGGGCGGGATCGTCGGTGACATCGAAGGTCCCGTCGTTCTCCCAATCCCAGTCGTAGGTGAGATCCGCCGGGTTCATGTCCTCCCGATCCCAGGTGCCGGTGGCGTCGGCGAAGAACTCAGTGGTGAGATCGCCGGTTGGCGGGCTGATCACCAACGCGGGGACCGGCGCCGTATTGCCCGCGCCACAACCGACTTCGGCGGCGTCCTTCGACCCGTTGCAGTCGTTGTCCAGCCCATCGTCGCAGTTGGCGTCGCCGGTCGACTCGCTCACGTCCGGGGAGCAGGCCGCGCCGCAGGGGCCGGCATCGTCGCAGTCGAGGTCGTTGGCCACGTGGTCGGCGGGCGGCGTGCAGCCGATGACGCTGACCGCGGGATCTCCATAGCCGTCGGTGTCGGTGTCGGCGTACCAGACCGTGTCCGGATTGAGGGTCTCATCCTCGTCATCACAATCAGCGCCAGCGCCCGGGTCGGCGTTGGTCCAGCCACCGTCCGGGGTGAGGCCGTCGGTGCAGTCGGTGGCTGGCTCCTCGCAGGAGGTCACGGCGGTGTCGCTGAAGAAACCGTCGTTGTCGCAATCGGCGTACCAGGTTTGACCCGGGAAGGCCGTGCCGTTGCCGTCGTCGCAGTCGTCGCCACCGCAGGCCAGGTCGAGGTAACCGTCGTCGTCGCTGTCCTTGTCGATGGCGCCAAAGACGCACTCGCCCCCGTCACAGCTCGCCACGCTCCGGCACGGGTCGACGCAGTCGGTGGCGTCGGTGCAGGGGTTACCGGCGAGCACCGTGATGCTCGTGCTCGCCTGCACCGTGCCGCCGAGGGTGCCGTAGAGCCAGGTCACGCCGACGCTGAGGTCGACGGTTTGGTCCGTCGAGGCGCCGAGGATCTCCTGCAGGCTGGTGGTTGCACCGTCGGTCGCGCCCGCGGTCAGATCTCCAGCCAGGCCCAACGCCCCGCTGCTGAGCACGCCGGTGGGCGCGGTGACGACCGGGCCGTCGAGGCCGATGGCGAGGGTGGTGTCGGCCAGGGAGACCACGCTCAAGGTGAGGATGACCTCGCCGCCGGCATTGATCTCTGGCTCGGTGGCGAGGGTCGCCGTGATCGGGGCGAGCACCTCGAAGGCTGCGGTGAGCTCAGCGGAGTCGTTGTCGGGCAGGGTGATTTCGAGATCGTGGCTTCCCACCGGCAGGTCGTTCGGCACGAAGGCGGTGATCCGAGTCATATCCAGGAGGACGATCTCCTCGAGATCGACGCCGCCGAGGGTGATCTGGATAGGCTCGGTATCGAGTGTGTCGTTGTCGAGACTGACCTGGACCGGGACGTGGAAGCCGGTGCCCGTGATCTCCACAGCAGTGCGCGCTGTGGCCATGGCGATCGCCGGTTCGATGGCGTCGAGGGTGAGATCGGCCGAGCCCGCTGGGGAGCCACTGCACCCTCCGGTTCCGATGAGGGTGGCGAGCAGCAGGGGACCGAGGTCGCCCGCCCGGGCATCACGACGTGGTTGAGCTGCCATCGGATGAGTCTATCACAGACCCGG
>JAUUZB010001047.1 GCA_030590185.1 Deltaproteobacteria bacterium | reverse complement strand
GGTGATCTCGTCGACGTCCGCTGAGTACGTGTCCGGCTCCGCGTAGTCCTCCGGCATGCCCATGGACCCCGCGATCAGATCCGCCTGGCTCGGCAGATCGAGCTCCGGTTGAAAGAAACGAATGCGATCGCCCGGGTAGATCCAGTGCGGGTTTGTGATTTCGGGGTTGAGCGACCAGACCTTGGGCCATTTGTACGGGTCGCCGACCACCCGTGCGGAGATATCCCAGAGGGTGTCTCCCGCCACCACGTCGTATTCGTTAACCTGCGGGTTGAAGTCTTCATCCCAGGCGGGTGCCTGGCGGACCGCGATCTCTCCCTGGCCCGACGCCGTGGCGGAGACCACCAACCCGAGCAGGGCGGAGATCCGCAGGACGAGCAGCCATCGTTTCATCGCATCCTCCGTTTTGCTCCGCCCGAGGCGAGGCGCGCGCGGGCTAGCTCGGCCAGCGCGCTGTGGGGATAGGTGGCGATCACCCGTTTGAAAATCGAGCGGGCCTCGCTCTGCCTACCGAGCTGTTCATGGGCCAGGCCCATCTTGAGCAGCGCGTCGGCCGCCTTGTTGCTGTTCGGGTGACGCTCGACCACCTTGCCGAGCTCCACCAAGGCCTGTTGGAACTGCCCGCGTTCGAATCGGCATTCGCCCATCCAGTAGAGGGCGTTGTCGGCGAGCTCGTGCCTCGGAGACCGGGCCACGAAGGCGGCGAAGCGCTCATAGGCCTCGTCGCTGCTCCCCGCCCGGTAGGCCTCGAGCGCCGCGCGAAAGAGCTCCTCGGCCCCGACCTGATCTCTACTCTCCTCGGGTGGCGGCGGTACCTCGGCCACCGCCAGTGAGGGCGGCCCGCTGCCGCCGACCAGTCTGATCTCGATAGGGGGTTCCGGGGCGGGCTCGGTCGGTGCCGGCGCGGGCGCCGCCGGTGTGAGCTTCACAACTTCGAGGCTCGGTGGTTCAGCTGCTGGCCGCCGCGCCGAGGGTTGGTCCCGCGGCGTTCCGCGCAGGTTATCCATGCGGTGGGACATGACGATCAAGCGGTTCGACAACTCCTCACCGCGTTGGTCCTGGCGCGCGACCTGGGCCTGTAGGGATCGAACCAGGGTCGCGATCCGCTGCAGCTCGACCTGTTCCGCGGTCGGGCCACACCCGGCTACCAACGCCATTGCTATCCAAATTTGCATGCTGTTGCGCAACATTCCGCCAACGGGAGCTATCCACATCAAGTGTCACCGGCCCGCGCAGGATGGTCAAGAAAACGGGGCCTTGCCCACGACCCGTCGGGACTCCCAAGAGTATGGACGACGGTGGGGGAAGGGTATTCCCTACCGGCGAAGCCCGATTGCGCCCGCCTGCCGCCCGGTGCCAGCCCCGTCCCGGCGGTGGGAAAAGAAGCGTTCGTCGCATCGGGTGCAATGACGCAGGATGTCAATACGATGGGGCACGACGCCCGCCTCGCGGGCGGCCAAATCGTTGAGGGCCCAGAGATCCGCGACCCGGCGGCCGCCCCCGTCGATGCGGATCGCCTCACCGGCGTTTGCATAGGCCCCGCTGAGCTCATCGGCGACCTCTTCGCCGATCTCGAAGCAGCAGGGTCCGATGGCCGGACCGATGGCAATACGCAGCTCACTGGGCGCGATGCCGGCCGCGTCGAGCCGCTCGATCATCTTCGCTATGATCCGCCCCTTGGTGCCCCGCCATCCGGCGTGCACGGCGGCGGCAAAACTACCGGCCTGGTCGCTGATCAATATTGGGACACAATCGGCCACCAGCACCGCGATCAGCGCCTTGGGATCCCGGGTCCACAAACCGTCGGCCGGAATCGATCGGCCCGCGAGGTGGTTGACCTCGACCACGTCGGCACCGTGGACCTGACGCAGGGAGACGAAGCTCGCCTCGGTGCGCTCGAGGCTGGTGAGGACTTTGCGGCGGTTCGTTTCCACCACACCCCGGTCGTCAGCGGTGCGGGTCCCGAGATTCAGGCTGGCGTAGCTTCCGACCGAAAGCCCTCCCTCCCGGGTGGTGAAGCCGTGGGCGATGCCGGGGAGATCGGCTAGGACTCGGGATGTCAGCAGGGGTGCGATCACGGTTTCTCTTCCTGGGGGGGGGCGTCGTCGTCGCTGGCGAACAGATCCGACTCGTTTAGGCTCCCCGCTCCATCGATCGTTGCGGGCGGCGGCGGTGCATCTTCAGTGGGGGAGAGGAGCAGGTCATCGAGGGACATCTCGGGTGGAGTGATCTCTTCCGGCGGCGCTTCATTTTCGTCCGGCGCTTCGAGCGCGTCAGCGAGACCGCCGCCGTCCTCCAGCACATCCTCGAGGTTGGCTTCGCTGCGCAGCAAGCCGACCCCACCGAGCACCTCTTTGACCTTGGGGTAGTCCTGAAGGATCTCGAGTACCGGCTCGCGCTCAAAGCGGATCAGCGTCGACGACACGGTGGTTTGAACCGTGGCGGTGCGAGGTTGCCGGGTGATGACGGCGATCTCGCCAAAGAAGTTGCCGGGGCCGAGACGAGCCACCTCTTTGGTGGTGCCGCTGCCTGAGTCGACCAAAATGCCGACCTCGCCGTCGGCGATCAGGTAGAAGGACGATCCGATCTCACCCTGCTCAACGATCGCCGTCTCGGCGGGGAGCGTCTCGACCAAGGCGATGGTGGCAAAGCGGTGGATGCCGATGGCATCGAGCAGGGCAAAGAGCTGGGAGTTCTGGGCGAAGGTGGCCAACGCCTTGCGCACTTCAAAGTCGGCCAACCGGGTCATCCCGGGGGGCCGCCGCTGGCCGGTTTCTTCGACCGGGCGCTGGCGTTCCGTTTTCGGCCGGAGCTCTTGCGCCGGCGTGCCGCCACCAACCCGATCCGT
>JAUUZB010000819.1 GCA_030590185.1 Deltaproteobacteria bacterium | reverse complement strand
GATGGAAGCCGTAGCGGGACTCCACGTCATCGGGATGATCGAGGAGCTCGAGCACGGCGCGGCCTTCGGTGAGCCAATCCTCCAGGCTGAGCTCCGACTCCTGGGTCCAGCGCAGATCGATCACCAACAGGTTGGCGTAGGTGGTGTGCAGCCGGTCAATTACGCCCTGGGCGTCTCGGGCCACGAACCAAATCAACTCCGCGTCCCCATAGCGCAGCAACGGCACCGCGGCGTCGCTCGGCGCCTCGCACCCCGGCACGCGGTTCGCCCGAGCAAAGAACCGCTCGAACTGGTGACGGTCCGGCGCAAAATAGAGGATCTGTTTGCGGCCAATGGGAGGCGTGGTGGACACGTGGGGCTCTACGCTATGGTTACTGCGCCGAGCACAGGCTAGGCCATGGCGGCTGGCGGTGCAACGATCCTGGACAACCCCGTCGAGCGCATGAAAGGAACGGCAAAGTGCTGGTACACAAATTCGGCGGCACCTCGGTGGCGAACGCGGAACGCATTCTGGCCGCCGCAGATCTAGTCGTGGGCAACGACCAACCGGCGGCCGTGGTGTCGAGCGCCATGGGCGGGGTCACCGACCATCTGATCGGGCTGGCGCGTCTCGCCATGACCCGTGAGACCGCCGCCGAGGAGGAGCAACTAGCCAAGCTACGACGACGCCACCTGGAAACCGCCGAGGCGCTCGCCCCGCCGGCCCGCAGCGCGAGGCCCTGCTCGGTCGGGTAGGCGAGCATCTCCTGGAGCTCGAACAGCTGCTGCAGGGGGTGCGACTTCTCCAGGAGCTGTCCCCGCGGTCGCTCGATCGTGTGGTCTCCTTCGGCGAACGACTCGCGGTGTTGATGGTGGCCGCGGCGATCGATCGGGCCGGTGGTACCGGACACGCGGTCGACGCTCGGGAATTCATGCGCACCGACGAACAGCACGGCAACGCCACGGTCGACGTACCGGCCAGCCGGGCCCTGGCGCGGGAGCTGCTCCTGCCCCTGTGCGACGGCGGCATCCCGGCGGTGACCGGTTTCATCGCCCGCGGGCCCTCGGGGGCGACCACCACCCTCGGGCGCGGCGGCAGCGACTACACCGCCTCGTTGGTCGGCTCCTTCTTGGACGCCGACGAGATCTGGATCTGGACCGACGTCGACGGGGTGATGACCGCCGACCCGCGCGTCGTACCGGAGGCGCGGGTCGTCCCGACCGTCTCCTACCGCGAGGCGGCGGAGATGGCTTACTTCGGTTCGAAGGTGCTGCACCCGAGCACCATGATCCCAGCGGTCAGGGCCGAGATCCCGATCCGGATCCGCAACTCCTATAACGCCGATCACCCGGGCACCCTGATCACCTCCCGGCGCACCGTGGTCTTCGAGGGAGTCAAAACCGTCACCTCGGCGTCGAACGCGGCGCTGGTGACGGTTGAGGGCAGGGGCATGATCGGGATCCCCGGCGTGGTGGGCAGGCTGTTCGCGGCCACCGCCCGGGCGGAGGTCAACGTCTACATGATCTCCCAGGCGAGCTCGGAGCAGAACATCTCCTTCTTGGTGCGGGAGGCCGATGGCGACCGCGTCGCCGCCGAGGTTGAGAAGGAATTCGAGCTGGAGCTCGAGCGCGGCCGCATCGACCGCGTGGCGGTGCGCGCCCCGGTCGGGATCCTGGCGATCATCGGCGAAGGCATGAAGGGCACCCCTGGCATCAGCCAGCGCCTCTTCGATGCCCTCGGCCGGAGCCGGATTAACGTCCTGGCCATCGCCCAGGGGAGCTCCGAGCTCAACGTCTCCGTGGTGGTTGACCTGGCGGACCTCCACCGGGCGGTGGGCGCCATCCACACGCGCTTCGGTCTAACCTCCGACACCCACATCTTCCTGCTCGGCAAGGGCCTGATCGGCCGCACCCTGCTCGATCAAATAGCGGCTGGCCAAGGTCGCCGACGGGGAGGCGCTGGCAGAGATCGGCGGTGAAGCACGACCACCGGATGATGCCTTGATCGCCAAGCTGGTCGAGACCCGCCGCCTCGACGTGGTGATGGTGGACGTCACCGCGGAGGAGACCGGCGAGCTCCACCTCGCCGCGGTCGGGCAGGGCCTGCACGTGGTATCGGCCAACAAGAAACCAATGTCCGGTCCCCTCGACCGCTACCGCGCGATCCGGGCGGAGGCTCTCAACCAGGGCGTCGGCTATCACTACGAGACGACCTTTGGCGCCGGCCTGCCGGTGTTGTTCACCCTGAGGGATCTGCTCGCCACCTGCGACCGCATCGTGCGGATCACCGGTTGCTTCTCTGGCACCCTGGGCTTCCTCTGCTCCGCCCTCGACCAGGGGCAGGCCTTCTCCGCGGCGGTGCGCGAGGCGCGGGGGCTCGGCCTCACCGAGCCGGATCCGCGCGATGACCTCTCCGGGTCCGATGTGGCGCGCAAGGCTTTGATCATCGCCCGTGAGATCGGGATCGAATTGGAGATGGATCAGATCGCCCTCGACTCCCTGGCCACGCCGGAGCTCATGGCCCTGCCGAGCGTCGACGATTTCATGGCGCGCCTCCCGGAGCTCGACGCCGGTCTCGCCAAACGGCGCGATGAGGCCGACGCGGAGGGTGCGGTGTTGCGCTACCTGGCGGAGATCACCCCGGAGCGCGTCAGCGTCGGCCTGCGGGCCGTGCCCAAGTCCAGCGCCGAGGGACAACTGGTCGGGCCGGAGAATATTCTCGTTTACCAAACCGAGCGCTACGCCGACAATCCGCTGATCATCCGCGGGCCGGGTGCCGGCGCCGAGGTGACCGCGGCCGGCGTCTTTGGCGACATCTTGAAGGTCGCGAGGCGATCGTAATGTCCGACACGGATTGGATCCGGATCTTTGCCCCCGCCACGGTGGCCAACGTCGGGCCGGGTTTTGATTGTTTTGGTTTCGCCCTGGACGAGCCTGGGGACACGGTATGGGCGCGGCCCACCGACGATGCCGGCGTGACGATCCGCGAGGTGCGGGGCGATGACGGCCTGTTGCCCACGGCGGTGATGGAGAACACCGCGGGTCGGGCGGCCGTCGCCATCTGGGAGGGGATCGACGCCGGCGGTCGTGGCCTCGAGTTGATCATCGAGAAAGGGCTACCGCTCTGCTCCGGTCTCGGCAGCAGCGCGGCGAGCGCGGTGGCCGGTGCGGTGGCGGCGGCACGGGTGGCGGCGACGCTCACCGGCGAGGAGCTGGACCAAGACGTGGTGCTGGAGGCCGCCCTCGACGGTGAACAGGTCGCCTCCGGGACTCGCCACGCTGACAACGGTGCCCCTGCCCTGCTCGGTGGATTCACCATCGTGCAATCGGTGGACCCGCTGCGGGTCGCCCGGTTACAGCCTGCCCTGCAATGTCACGTCGCCGTGATCACCCCGAAGCTCGAGATCTCCACCCGTGAGAGCCGCGCCGCATTGCCCACGGAGATCCCGTTGACCGACGCGGTCGCCAACTGGGCAAACGCCTCCTGTATGGT
>JAUUZB010000515.1 GCA_030590185.1 Deltaproteobacteria bacterium | reverse complement strand
TCGGCGTCGTCGTTGCATGGATAGAGATATGCCGAGGCGCCCCCGGCGCTGAGTTGGTGCGCCTTGACGGTGACACCCCCGGTGCTCTGCCCCAGGTGCAGCTGCATCGGCAGGCGCTCGGCCAGGGGAGCGAGGATGCCGCTCACTAGCGGCATCATGGCGTACATCATGTCGTAGCGGCCCGGGCCAGCGCCGGGATCGCAGAGGTCGGCCGAGACGTCATCTAGCTCGACCCCAAAAACGGTTCTGACCACATTGCCCGTGCCATCGGCTTGCAGGCTTGGATAGGCCACCCGCGGTTGTTGCAGGGAGGTGGCATCCACCGGCGTCAGGATCGGCGCGGCTTGGGTCGGGATCCCGGGGGTGTCGCCGCCGCTCCACAAGACCACGTTGCTGGCCAGCCCGCAGTCGGTGGTGCCAGCGTCGGTGCCGGGCCGGGTGTGCAGGTAGTTGTGCACCAGCGCGACCGTCTTGGTGCCGGAGAGGAAATCCATGCCGTAGCTCGACGCAAACAGGCCGGTGGCCGGGAGCCGGCCGGCGGCGAAGACCTCGCTCGGGTCGTAGCGGTAGTCATTGGGATCGTCGCTGTAGCGCACCAGGGCGAGGCCTTCGCCGTCAGATCCAACGGCGGCCACCCCCGGCGACGGGAGAAAGATTGGAGTCTCCGAGCCGGCGCAGCTCAGCGCGACATCATCCCACTCGCAGACGTTGTTCTCACACTCGACCGAACCTACGATCTGCGCGCAGTCCACCGTGCACAGGTTGGCCTCCGGCGTCCAGGTGCAAGCTGTGTCGTTGTTGCAGTCGGCCTCGCTGGCGTGTGCGTAGCAGGCGATGACGATCGCGCCGGTGGGATCGCAGGCGGTGCCGCTCCAGACGCAGTACGGGTCGTAGGTCGCGCAGATTGTCGCGTTGGTGAGAGTGTCGCAGGCCTCAAAGGTATCGACGATGCTGAGGTAGAGGGAGGGATCCGTGAAGGTGATCTCAACGAATAGGTGGTCAGCGATCGCCGTAACGTCGAGGCTGTCGGTCGCTACCCCGCCGCCGCTGGCGGCCAGGAACTGGAGGCGATAACTGCCGGCCTTGTCCAGGGCCGGATCGGCGGAGGTGCCATCCACGATCCGGGTGCAGCCATCGTTGTCGGTGGTGTAGTACGCGCTGCTGGCGGGCGCGTCGCAGACCCACCAGCTGGCGCTCGCCGGGCACTCGACGGCGTCGTTGGTGCCGGCCACGCCCTGCACGCTGACCCTCAGGCCAGCGTGGACCTCCGAATCCGAGAGCAAGGTGCCCTCTGCGACGGGGGGATCGCAGGCGGGATTGGGGATGAAGGAGTCGCCGCCTCCCGTGTCGCCCGGCTGGGTGTCCGTGTCGCCGCCGCTGTCGCCGCCGCCGGGCGGGGGGCTGATGCAACCCGTGGTGAAGACGGACAGACAGAGGAATGTCGCCAGCGCGAGACGAGCGTCCGCGCGGTGCTTGGCAAAGTTGTTCATCGTGACCTCCCAGAGTTGAGATTGTTATCATACCCAACTAGATCCGGACTACCTCTCGCCATGCCGCGACACGCTCCACGATCAGCTGCATGATCCGCTCACAGTTTTGGTCGTCGTCAAAGGCGACACAGTGCAGCAGCAGCTCTCGAAGGGCGGCCGGCGTGTGATAGTCGGCGAGGAAGGCCCGCAGATCCGGCACCTCGTCGAGCCAGGCACCGCACTGCAGGGCGCGAGCCGCCTCCCGGCAGCGGTCGATGGTGGTGATCGGGATGAATAGCACCGGCTTGTCCATGGAAACGACGGTCAACAGCGTGCTGGCCACGTCGGTGATGAACAGATCACAGGCCGCCAACAGCGGCAGGGTCGCGTGGCCTCCAATCAGGTGGACGTGATGATCGGCGCGAGCTAGGGCGCGCAGGGCCGCCAGGGCCTGGCGGGTGTCCGAGTCGGTATCGTTGTGGGCGTGGTTGCAGAACAGGTACTCGCAGGGACCTAGATCTCGACGCGCCCGCAGGTAGATCTCGATCGCCCGGCCGGCGTTGCTGGTGAAGGCACCGCTGGGGCCGGTGGGGTAAAATACTACCCACGGCAGGGCGGGATCGAGGCCGCGGTCTTCGGCGGCGCTCTGGCGTCGCTCGGCCTGCAGCCGGCGCTCAGCGACGATGCGGTCCCACTTCGGATAGCCGGCGATCACGTAGCGCGGGTCACCCAGATCAACCTCGTGGAGCTCGAGTATCTGTCGGCCGGGGAGCACGTTGAGGTTGGCGCCCGAGCGCCCGAAGTGTGAGCCCTTGATGCCGGTGAGGTTGTGCGCGAGCTGCACCTGGAAGACCTTCTCGCGAACCGGCTCGAGGCCCGCGTCGACCTCCATGTCGCAGGTGATGTACGCATCGCCGGCAACCACCCGAGGGACGTCGAAGTGGTCACCGTGATCGACCACCGGCAGCCCCCGTGGGATGAAGTGGTCGAGGAGCACCTCGGTGTGGGCTCCGGGGATCGCCCCGCCGCCCCTCAAGAAATGATACGAGGGGCCTCCCGAGATGGCCCGGGCTCGGTTCTTCGTCTCTAGGCGTTGCGTCATGGAAATCCCCCCGTGCTTCTAGCGCTTCTTGCCGGGTCGATACTCCGCCTCTAGCACGAGTGTTCCAGGACACAACACTGGCGTTCTAGGACGAACGGTCGTGCTTTATTAACGCCGCGCGTCGATAACGCGACGCGTTATCGGGCTAATCGGATCTGCTTGCGCTTCGACGCAATGCGGCGTACCTTTCCCGTCAAATGCAACCCAAAGGAAGGCATCATGGCTGAAGGTATTCAAACAGCCGCGGTCCTCGGCGCAGGCATCATGGGTGGCGGGATCGCCGCTCACCTCGCTGGCTGTGGCATCAAGACCCACCTCTTGGACATCGTACCGCCGGATCTCAAGGACGGCGAAAAGGACGACCCCAAGGCGCGTAATCGCTTTGCCGACGGCTCTCTCAAGAAGCTGCTCAAGGCCAAGCCCGCTGCCTTCTATGATCCCGACGCAGCGCGTCTCATTCAAACCGGCAATTTCGACGACCACCTCGACCGTCTCAAGGACTGCGATCTGGTCATCGAGGCGGTCATCGAGAACCTCGACATCAAAAAGTCGCTGTTCGAGAAGGTGGCCAAGCACGTTGGTCCCGACACCATCATCGCCTCGAACACCAGCGGCCTGTCCCTCGCCCAAATGAGCGAGGTGCTGCCCGGCAAGATGCCGGAGCAGTTCCTGGTGATGCACTTCTTCAACCCGGTGCGCTACATGAAGCTCCTCGAGCTGGTGGCGGGCCCCAAGACCAAGCCCGAGGTCATGGAGAAGGTCGCCAAGTTCGGCGAGTTTCTCGGCAAGGGCATCGTCTACGGCAAGGACACCGCCAACTTCGTGGCCAACCGCATCGGCATCCACGGCATGATGCTGACCCTCGATCTCATGCAGAAGGAAGGCTTCAGCATCGAGGAGATCGACAAGATCGCGGGCAAGCCCATGGGCCGGCCGCGCACCGCCATTTTCAAGCTCGGCGACATGGTCGGCATCGACACCCTGATGCACGTCACCCAGAACTGCTACGACTCCCTGGTCGACGACGAGGAGCGGGACCTATTTAAGGTGCCGGAGTTCGTGCAGAAGCTGGTCGACGCCGGGGCCTGCGGCCGCAAGTCGGGGGCTGGCTTCTACAAGAAGGTCGGCAAGGACCTCAAAATCCTCGACTGGAAGACCGGCGAATACGTCGACAAGACGAACGTCAGGTTCAGCTCCCTGGGCGCCACCCGCGGGGTCGAGGATCCGGGCGAGCGCTTGAAGATCCTGATCAACTCCGACGACAAGGCCGGCGAGCTGGCCTGGAAGATGATCTCCGGCTCGTTGGCCTACACCGCGCGTCGCGTCGGTGAGATCGCCGACGACATCGTGCAGATCGACAACGCCCTCAAGTGGGGCTTCAACTGGGACCTCGGGCCCTTCGAGGCCTGGGACGCCATCGGCGTGCCGGAGTCAGTGGTCCGCATGCAGAAGGACGGCATCGACGTGCCCAAGTGGGTGGTCGACATGGTCGAGTCCGGCCGCAAGTCCTTCTACGAGGGCAAGCCCCTGGCCAAGGACTTCTGGAACGTAGCGGACAAAAAGGTCGCGGAGATCGCTCCCGACCCGCGCCGCATCCACCTGGCCCAGGTCAAGAAGCTCGGTAAGAAGAAGGTCGTGGTCAAGAAGAACATGGGCGCCTCGTTGGTCGACATCGGCGACGGCGTGCTCTGTCTCGAAGTCCACACCAAGATGAACACCCTCGACGGTGACGTCACCGAGATGATGATCAAGGGCATCGATATCGCGGAGAAGAAATTCGACGCGATGGTCATCGGCAACGACGGTGAGCATTTTGGCGCCGGCGCCAACATCATGATGGTGTTGATGGCGGCCCAGGCCAAGCAGTGGGATCAAATCGAGAAGATGATCCGCGAGCTGCAAGGCGCCCTGCAGAAGGTCAAGTACTCTAAGGTCCCGGTCGTGGCCGCTCCGTTCAGCCTGGTGCTGGGCGGCGCCTGCGAGGTGGCCATGGCGTGCGA
>JAUUZB010000738.1 GCA_030590185.1 Deltaproteobacteria bacterium | reverse complement strand
CGCAGATCACCACGCTGCACCAGCGCCTCGGCGAGGGTGAGCTGACCGAGGAGGTTGGCGGCTTGGGTGGATTCCGGCACCGGCTCGGACCGGACCGGCGGCGCTGACCTCGGAGCGGGTTGCGACTTGGGACGGCGGGCACGCGCCACCGGCTCGGCTGGGGCCGGGGTGAGCGACGCCTGGGCCCGCTCGAGATCCACCAGATAGGGATCGTCGAGAAACGGCCGCGCCAACGCATCGGAGCCATCCCCCGCGACCTCGCCGCCAAGGGTTACCGCGGCCATGGTCTCACCGGCGGACAGCTCCCGCTCCCCGGCCAGGGTCAGCACGTGTACGCGGCCCTCGCTGACCCCCACCTTGGTAACGCCCGCCGCGGTCTCCACGAAGAAGCGGGTACCGACCACCTCGATGGAGGCCCCGGGCGCCGAGATCCGCAACCGGCGCTGCCCGTTGCCCGCAAAGGCAAACACCGCGAAGCCATCGGACATGGTGACGGTCAGATCGTCCGCCTCACCTTCGACGCGACCGTCCCAACTCGAGCTCGCCAACCAGCGCAGGTGCGGGACAGGCGCCTCGCGGGAGATTGTCGGCACGGGCACCGACACCGCCGTCTCGGCCTCGGCCACGATTCCATTCGCCCCGGGACTCGACGAAACGTTCTGCCACAGCAAGGAGACCCCGACCACGACCAACGCCACGGCCATTCCCGCGGCCAGGGCCAAGCCCCAGGGTGAACGCGGAGCGCTGCGCACCGCATAGGGTTGCAGACGAGAGGCGAGGTGCGCGAGGTGTTGCTCCGGCACCTCAGGATCCCAGCTAGCGGCCTCGCCGAGACCGGCGCCGAGCTGTTCGTGGACCCCGGCGCAGGCCGGACAGTTGGTCAAATGGCAGCGCAGACGCTCGCGCTCCAGGGAGCGCAGCTCACCCTTACTATAGGCCACCAACTCGGAGCGATGCTCTTGGCAACGTTCGGTCATAATTGACTCCTTTGGCGCGTTCGACTTCCGTCCGAGGCCGCGCCCCCGGCCCGTGTTGCCCCGTGACCCTGCATGGTCATGAGCTCCGTGAGCCTGGTGCGGCCCGCGTAGAGCTGGGAGGCCACCGTGGGAAGCGGCCGTCCGAGCTCACCGGAGATCTGGCGCAGGGTCTTACCTTCGATGTCGTGCATGATCACCGCCGAGCGCTGGCGCGGCTCGAGCTTCTCGATACAGGCGTAGAGGCGCCCCATGGCCACCCGTTGTTCCACAACCTCCTCCACGTCGACGGGGTCGGCGATGACGCTCTCGTTCAGCGGCCCGACGTGTTGGTGCCGGTAGTGGAGTCGCATCTCCTGGTAGGCGACGTTCCAGGTGATGCGCCGGATCCAGGTCGACATCTTGGAGAGCCCGCGGAAGCTCGGCAACGAGCGCAACACCTCCACGAAAACCGCCTGGTAGACGTCGTCGATGTCCGCTCGCGGGCCAAAGATGCGGCGCAGGTGTTTGTAGACCTGCGGCCCGAACTCCCGCACCACCTCCTCGGGATCCCGTTGGCCAAAGATCTGGGCCACCACTCCACCGACGCTCATCGCCACTCCAATCCGGCTGAGATGACCACGGTACAAGGATGCTCGCGCGTCGTGCGGTCGACGCCGTCCGGGTCGGTGTACTCATACTGCATGCGAATCATGCGGCAAGTTAACGCCGGCCGAAGGATCAGATAGGCGGTCTCGCTGACCGGCAACCGCGCCTGGGCATAGGCGCCACCCTCGGCGCCGAACGCCGCGCTGCTGTTGCCGAGGGCCGCCGGTAGCTTGAGCTCGGCGGTCAGCAACAAACCGATCGCGGCCCGCACCCGACCGCCCCATTCGAAGCCGAACAGAGCGGTGAGCGGCAGGCCGTGTACCTTTAAGCCGTGGACGCCGTCGGTGTAGCGATAGCCGAGTTGCAAACCCATGGCCAAGAAGTTCCAGTAGGCGGAAAAGGTGGCGTAGAGGCCGGCGGCGAACAGCTTCGGGGTCTCGAGCCAGATGCTCGGCAAGGCGCCCCAGGCGGTATGGATCGGATAGGACACCGGCTCGTCGGAGGACACGACCGCCCGGGTCTCGACGTCGGCGGACGGCTCGGGGCTCGGTTGTGGCACGGACACGGACGGGGGCGCGGGGACCGCGGCGGGAGGCACCTCTGTTGGGGTGGTACCGGCGGGCGCGGGTGCTTCGCCGCCTTCACCAGCGGCGAAGTCCCACCCGGCGCGCGGCGGCTCGCTCAGGTCGGCGCCGCGAAGGTGGGCCTGTTTGAGGCCTCGGTTGAGCGTCGATTTGAGAAGGATCCAGAGGGTGAGCTTGGCCTGGAGCGAATCCTGGACCTCGATGGTACGATCGGTGAAGGGCTGGCCATCCTGCTCCACGACGACCGACACCTGATGGGCTGACAGCCAATCGATGGCCACGCGGAAAACGGTGAGCAACTCGGCGCTCTCGTGTGTTTCATCAAGAACCTCGGCGTTTTCCCAGGTGTGCAGAATCCTCTCCAGGAGAAAGGCCTCCACACCGTCCGGCCCGCCATTGACGCTGAGCGTCACACCGAGCCCGGGACCTTGGCCCGTGCCGGGGGCGGCTGCCAGCGTGGCGGCGGTGAACAGAATCTGGAGGCTTCCCATGCTATCCCTTAGGTGTTCAGTTGCCGGGGTCAGGGGAAATTATGACAGGGGGCCGGCTTTTTTTCGCTGCTTTTCGACCCCCGGGACCGACCTCGCCAGGCTTTGCCGGCTCGATGAATCGGACCCCGCCCTTCCGGTACTGCTTGCTCCTGCAAAGGGGGTACGGGTAACATGTCGGCCGTCGTGGGGAATGTCATGGGGAATACTCGTATAATCGTCGCCCTGGTTCTGCCGTGGGTCTTGGTGTCATCGATCGCCTGCAAGGACGAGAGCGGTCCAGTCGCACAGCTCGCGAGTGGCGATTTGGTTCACGTGGTGAGCGCCAACCGCGGACACGAAGTGGTGGTGGAAAAGGGAGGCGAGCTGGCCACCGTGCGCTTGGTCGGGATCTACACCTTTCCCATCTCGGTCATGGAAAAGAACGAGATCACGGTCTACGCGAGGAACGCCAAGGGCTTCGTGGAGAGAGAGCTCAAGGGCCGGACGGTCAACATCATCCTCGAACGCCAGGAGCCGGACCCCCGCGGGCGCTATTTGGGTTTCATCGAAGAGCAGGGCCGGGATTTCAACCAGCGCTTGATCGAGACCGGCAACGCTGTCCTGTACACCGAGTTCCCCTTCAGCCGGGAGCCCGCCTACGCCAAGGCTGACGCCGAGGCGCGCAAGTGGGTGCGAGGCATGTGGGGCGGCGCAGCCTCTAGAAAACGGCTCGAAGCCCTACGCAGAACCTGGGCCTCGGTACGTCTGCACGAAACCGGCGTACCGGTCATCGACCCGCTGATGCAGGCGGGGCAGGAGTGAGGCGAAACACCGCCCGATAGCCGATGGACACGGCACGCAAAAGAGCCCTGGCCGGGGTATTGGTGATGGCGGCCCTGATGTTCCTGCCGGCCTTGGTGCTGGCGGGCGGCGGCGGGGGTGATGGCGAACACAAGGTCATCGCCAACATCGCCATGTGTATCGTGGCCGCCTGCGCCTTCGGTCTATTGATGAAGCTGCTGCGGCAGCCGCCCTTGCTCGGCTACCTGTTGGCCGGCGTGGCGCTCGGACCGGTCGGTCTCGCCT
>JAUUZB010000041.1 GCA_030590185.1 Deltaproteobacteria bacterium | reverse complement strand
GCGGCTGAGCCAGGGATAGCGGCTGAGCCAGGGATAGCGGCTGAGCCAGGGATAGCGGCTGAGCCAGGGATAGCGGCTGCCGCTGAGCCCTTGGCTGAGTCGGGCCCGCCGACCGAAATAGAGCCGCCGACCGAGACGGAATCAGCAGCGTCAGACGCTCCCACCTCCGAAGAAGCAGGGGAGGGCACCACCGAGCCTGCCGGGTCGAATTGACGCCCGGCGATCGCGCTGCTATGCCCGCCGCCCAATGCCCGAGGAACGTCTCCAGAAGATCATCGCCGCGGCAGGCGTTGCATCACGCCGAGCTGCCGAGAAGCTGATCACGGACGGCCGGGTGCGCGTCAACGGTGAGACGGTCACCACCCTTGGCAGCAAGGCGGACTCGAAGCGCGACCGCATCGAGGTCGACGGCCACGGCACCTTGCACGCGCAGCCGCTGCTCTACGTGGCGCTGCACAAGCCGATTCACGTGGTCAGCACGGTCAAGGATCCAGAGAAGCGCCTGACTGTGATCGACATGCTCCACCAGAGCCGGGCGGTCGGTCCACGCAAACACGAGGGGGAGCTCCCCCGGTTGTTTCCCATCGGCCGGCTCGACTTCGACGCCGAGGGAGTGATCCTGCTCACCAACGATGGGGAAATCTCAAACACCTTGATGCACCCGAGCAAGCACGTCCCCAAGACTTACATCGTCAAGGTCAAGGGCCGGCCCGAGGCCAAGGCCCTCGAGCGGCTCGAGGCAGGCGTGCACCTGGTGGAGCCGGACGGTCGCCGCTCCAAGCGGCCGACCAAACCGGCCTCGGTACGGATCTTCAAAGAGGCCAAGCAGAACACCTGGCTGGAGATGACGATCACCGAGGGACGCAACCACCAGGTCAAACGGATGTGCGACGCGGTGCGGCTGTTCGTCATCCGCTTGATCCGAATCGAGTTCGGTGGGATCTCCATCGACCCCTTACCGGCCGGCGCTTGGCGTTTTCTGACCAAGGACGAGATCGCCACCCTGCGCAACTGGGGTTGAGCCCGGCGCGATCGCCGCGGCCCCCGAGGGGGAAAAAAACGTCCAGCGCTCACCCCACGGCGAAAAACCCGTGTTGACGCACCGCACGGGCAGCGGTTAGATGGCCCCATGGGTGACAAGCTCCGCAAGCTCAAGGATGAAGCGGCAAAACTCGTCCAAAAGAACAAGCTCGACAAGGCCATCGCCGTGCTCGAGCAGATCCTCGAGATAGATCCGCTCGACGTCACCGCCTGCCAGAAGACGGGTGACATCTATCGCCGGCTCGACCAGGGCGACAAGGCGATCGATCGCTACATGCGGGTGGTCAAGGTCTACGCCGAGGACGGGTTGCTGCTCAAGGCCATTGCGGTCTGCAAGCTCATCCTCGAGATCGATGCGGACCACACCGACACCCAAACCCGGCTCGCTGATCTCTACGCCAAGAAAACAGGTCGGGCCGCGGCGGTGGCGCAGCAGGTGGCGGCTGAGGCCGCGGCGGCCGCACCAGCCGTCGAAGACTCGGTGGACGAGATCGAAATCACGGTCGAGGAGCCGGACGATCTACCGACCATCCCGCTGTTCTCCGACATGTCCAAGAACGCCTTCATCCAGCTCATGGAGCAGATGGAGATGAAGTCGGTCTTGCCGGAGGAGGTGATCATCCGCGAGGGTGACGTCGACGACGCGATGTTCATCATCTCCAGCGGCAAGGTGAAGGTCACCAAAACCGCGGAGAGCGGCGAGGACATCGTGCTCGCGCACCTCGGCGACAGTACCTTCTTCGGAGAGATGGCTCTGCTGTCCGAGTCCCCGCGTACCGCCAGCGTCATCGCGGAGGAGGAGACCCTGCTCTTCGTGGTTAGCCGCGAGGTGCTCGCCAACGTCGTCAAGGGCTTCCCGTCGGTCAAGCACACCCTGATGCGTTTCTATCGCCAGCGGCTGCTCTCCAACCTCATGGCTACCTCGCCCATCTTTCGGCCGCTCGACGTGGATCAACGCAAGAGCTTGGTCGAGAAGTTCAAGTCGCGCGAGGTGCCGGCCAACGAAAAAATTCTCGAGCAGGGACAAAAGGGGGATGGCCTCTACATGCTGCTCTCGGGTCAGGCGGAGGTCTCGGCCAAGGTCGACTCGAAGCGCGCCGTGCTCGCCCATCTCAAGGGGGGCGACGTTTTTGGCGAGATGTCTCTCCTGCACAACCAGCCGGTCAACGCCAACATCAAGACCTTGCGCAAATCGATCGTGCTCAAGCTCCCCAAGCGGACCTTCAACGAAATCGCCTCCACCCACCCGCAGCTCTTGGCGCACATCACCGAGCTGATGTCGGAGCGGGAAAAAACCACCAAGGCCATCGCCGACGGCAAGATGACATTCACCGACGGCGCCCTGGTGGTGGTCTAGACTACAACTGATTTCCCTTGCATTTACGCCATCAATCCGTATAGTCGCGCCCGCCCTGGCAGTTGGGGCCCGCTCAGGCGGGCGTCTCCCGGGCAAATTGCGGATGGAGAGGAGGTGAGTAAACTTGACTCAGGTACTAGTCAGAGATGGTGAGCCGGTAGAGAAGGCCCTGCGACGCTTCAAAAAGAAGGTCGAAGCAGCGGGCATTCTCAAGGACGTCCGTCGTCGCGAGTACTATTTGAAGCCTTCCATTCGCAAGAAGGAAAAACGGCGCGCAGCTGATAAGCGTCGGCGTCGCAGCATGATGCGTGCTGCTCGACGGTAGGTGCGGTTCCGCCGCACGTTCTAGCGAAAAACGGTTGCCTGCGTCCCTCGAATGGAAGCGAGGGGCGCCGGTATCGGCGGCGAGCCTTTGGGGTCGCCAGCGATAGAGAACTTTGTCTGAAAGCGGTTCGCCGAGGTCGGCGCCGCACGTTACGTGGAGAGAAATTGGATGGATTCCCAGTCCGAAGGTGAAGAGCTGCGCGAAGAGGGTATGACCTTCGCGGAGATGTTTGAGGCGAGCCTCCAAGAGCAGGACGCCGTCAAAGAGGGCGAGATCGTCCGTGGCAAGGTGATCGAGGTGGGCAAGGACCACGTCATGCTCGACATCGGCTACAAGAGCGAGGCGACCGTCTCCCTGTCGGAGTTCAGCATCGTGGACGGTGAGGTCACCGTCGAGGTCGGCGACGGCATCGAGGTCTACGTCGAGAGCCGTGAGGACGACTCCGGGCTGGTCATCGTCTCCAAGGAAAAGGCCGACAAGCTGCGCGTCTGGGACGACATCTCAGCGGCTGCCGAGCGCGACGAGCTGATCAAGGGCACCATCGTAGCCCGGGTCAAGGGCGGTCTCTCGGTCGACATCGGCGTCAAGGCATTCTTGCCCGGCAGCCAGGTCGACCTGCGACCGATCCGCAACCTCGACAAGTTGATTGGCCAAGCCTTCGAGTTCAAGGTCATCAAGTTCAACAAGAAGCGCGGTAACATCGTCCTCTCCCGCCGGGTGCTGCTCGAGCAGGAGCGTGAGGAGCTCAAGAAGGAGACCCTCAAGCAGCTCGCCGAAGGCGAGATCATGGACGGCACGGTGAAGAACATCCCCGAGTACGGCGCCTTCGTTGACCTCGGCGGCATCGACGGCCTGCTGCACATCACCGACATGAGCTGGGGCCGGATCAACCACCCGAGCGAGATGTTCAACGTCGGCGACGAGATCAAGGTCAAGGTCCTCAAGTTTGACGCTACGACCGAGCGGGTTTCCCTCGGCTACAAGCAGATCACCGAGGACCCGTGGGCCCACGCCGCGGACAAGTACCCCGTCGGCAAGCAGATCAGCGGCAAGGTGGTCAGCCTCACCGACTACGGCGCCTTCGTCGAGATCGAAGCGGGCGTCGAGGGTCTGGTGCACGTCTCCGAGATGAGCTGGACCAAGCGGGTCAAGCACCCGTCGAAGCTGGTCAAGGTGGGGGACGAGGTCGAAGCCCTGGTGCTCGACATCGATCTCACCCAGAAGCGCATCTCCCTGGGCATGAAGCAGACCGAGGCCAATCCCTGGACGCAGCTGGCGGAAAAATATCCGGTCGGCGCGGTCATCAAGGGCGTGGTCCGCAACATCACCGATTTCGGCATCTTCGTCGGCGTCGAGGATGGTATCGATGGTCTGGTTCACGTCTCCGACCTCTCCTGGACGCACCGGGTCAAGCACCCGAGCGAGCTGTTCAGCAAGGGCGACGAGGTCGAGGCGGTGGTGCTCAACATCGACGTCAAGAACGAGCGCTTCTCCCTCGGGATCAAGCAGCTCACCGACGACCCATGGGAGTCCTTGCCGCGGCGTTTCCCGCGTGGCACCAAGGTCGACGGCCGGGTGATGAAGCTCACCGAGTACGGCGCCTTCGTCGAGATCGAGCCGGGCATCGATGGCCTCTGTCACATCTCCGAGCTGGCCGAGGGCCGGGTCGAGACCGCCAGCGACGTGGTCAAGATTGGCGACGCCATCCAGGTGATGGTGATTGACGTCAATCCGGCCGAGCGCCGCATTTCCCTGTCGATCAAGGCCGCCCAGGAGGGCACCTCCGATTACCGCGCCTACATGCACGACGAGCAAGAGTCCACGACTCAGCTCGGCGCTGCGCTCGGCAAGGTTATCGCTGAGGGCAAGCTCAGCAGCGACGACAATGCCGACAATGCCGACAATGCCGACAATGCCGACAATGCCGACAACGCCGACAACGCCGACAATGCCGACAACGCCGACAATGCCGACAACGCTGACAACGCTGGCAACGCCGACAAGGCTGACAACGCCGACAAGGCTGACAATGCCGGCGACGACGGCGATGGCGACGCGGCTGGCGACGAGTGAGCCCAGACGGCACAACCGCCCGGGTCACGAGCGTCGGGGCGGCGCTCGCACCCGGTCATTGAACCCATCCGGCCTATTCACAGGAGACCGATCCGGCAATGACCAAGAGTGGTCTGATCCAAGCGGTGGCGGCCCACCTGCCCCATTTACCCCAACGTGACCTCGAGGTCGTGGTGAACACCATGTTCGAAGCCATGGTGAGCGCCCTGCGCGTGGGCGATCGGGTGGAGATCCGTGGTTTTGGCAGCTTCTCGGTGCGCCATCGCAAGGCGCGCCAAGGCCGTAATCCCAAGACCGGCGCCATGGTCGACGTCCCAGCTAAACGGGTGCCGTTCTTCACGGTTGGCCACGATCTCAAAGAGCGGGTCAACGCGGGTCGGCCGGGGGCACAAGCTCCGTCTGAGCCAGATGCGCCGGTGGTAGAGGCGTAGAGTCCTCGCCGCGGCCGCGGCGTGAGGTACAACCCCGACGCCTAGCGTGATACAGGACGGCTCTGCGCCCCGGCGCTGGTGAGAGACCCTGGTGGCACGGCAGGTAATAGACGTCCAAGAGCAGATCGGCGAGCGTCGGATGACGCCGATGTTGCGCCAGTTCGTCGACGCCAAGGCGGCGGCCCCGCCCGAGGCCATTCTCCTGTTTCGGATGGGGGATTTCTTCGAGCTCTTTTTCGACGACGCCCGGGTGGCCGCCCGGGAGCTCGACCTGACCTTGACCTCCCGCGACAAGGACAAGGCCAACGCCATCCCCATGGCAGGGGTGCCGCACCACGCGGTGACCGGTTATATCGCCCGCCTGGTCGAGCGCGGTTTCACGGTGGCGGTGTGCGATCAGGTCGAGGATCCGAAACAGGCCAAGGGCATCGTCAAGCGCGAGATCACCCGGGTGGTAACCCCGGGCACCATCTCCGACCTCGAGGCGCTCGACCCTGCATCCGCCAACTACCTGGCCTGCGTCCCGGAGCCCGCCGCTGACGGGGGCGACTATGCGGTGGCCCTGCTCGACATGCTCGGTGGGGAGTTACTCTGCACGCGGGTTAGCCCGGATATCCTCGCCGACGAGCTCAAGCGCATGGGCGCCCGGGAGGTGCTGGTGGCGCCGGCGGCGCGCGAGGCCGTGGCCCGGTTGGTTGGCGCCGAGATCCCCCTGCGCAACCTACCGGAGGAGTCGCCGAGCCCAACCGACGTGGCGGCGGCGCTCGAGGCTCGTTTCTCCACCGCCGACGTCGCCGGCCTCGGGGAGACCACCACGGAGGCCGACCGCCGGGCGATCTTTGCGCTGGTGGAGTTCGCCGAGTCGACCCAGCGCCGCCGCCTGCGCCATTTGATGCCGCCGCGCGCCTACCGCATCGATGACTTTCTGGTGATCGACGAAGCGACCCGGCGCAACCTCGAGCTGGTGCGCACCCTCGATGGTCGCAAGGTCGGCTCGTTGCTCTGGCACCTCGATCGCTGTCGGACCGCCATGGGCTCGCGAGCCCTGGCCCACTGGCTGCTCTTCCCGCTCCGGGATCGGCCGGCGATCGAGACCCGGCTCGACATCGTCGGCGCCCTGCGCGATGCGCGTGGCTTGCGAGACGAAGTGCGCGAGCTGCTCGAGCCGGTCCGGGACGTGGAACGGTTGGTGGGCCGCATCGCGGTTGGCCGCGCCCACCCCAAGGACCTCGCCACCCTGCGCGAATCCCTGCGAGTGGTCCCGAGCCTGGCGCGCCGCCTGGCCAAGCACGAGTCGCCCCTCGGCGCGCAGTGGGCCGCGGCGGACGACGTGCCCGAGATTCGGGAGCTGTTGATTGCCGCGCTGGCCGACGATCCCCCCACCAGCACCACCGACGGCGGTATCTTCGCCCGCGGTTTCCGCGACGACCTCGACGAGCTGATCGCCGCCTCCAGCGACGGCCACGCCTTCCTGCACGACCTCGAGACCCGCGAGCGCCAGCGCACCAAGATCCCCAAGCTCAAGGTCCGCTACAACCGGGTGTTCGGCTATTACATCGAGGTCAGCCGCGCCAACCAGAAGCTCGTCCCGGATGACTACGTCCGCAAGCAAACCCTGGTGAACGCCGAGCGCTACATCACGCCGGAGCTCAAGGAGTATGAGACGCGGGTGCTGGGCGCCGACGAGCGTCGTAAGGCCCGCGAGGATGAGTTGTTCGCAGATCTCGTCGCCGAGGTCGCTGCCCAGACCCACCGCCTGCGGGCGCTGTCGCGACTGATCGCTCAGACCGACGCCTTCGCCAGCCTGGCCCAGGTGGCCGAGGAGGGGCGGTACTCGCGGCCCGTGCTGTGCGACGAGCCGGTGCTCCAGCTGCGCGAGTCCCGGCACCCGGTGCTCGAACGCCTGATGCCCGGCGGTGAACGCTTCGTGCCGAACGATATCGACATGGACGCGGGCACCCGTCAGATCCTGATCGTCACTGGCCCGAACATGGCCGGCAAGTCGACCGCCATGCGGCAGGTCGCCCTGTGTGCTATTTTGGCACACGCAGGATCGTTCGTTCCTGCCAAGGCGGCGCGAATCGGCCTGTGCGACCGTGTCTTCACCCGGGTCGGCGCCTCCGACAACCTCGGCCGCGGCCACTCGACCTTCATGGTCGAGATGATCGAGACCGCCGGTATCCTGCGTTACGCCACGGAGCACAGCTTGGTGATTCTCGACGAGATCGGTCGGGGCACCAGCACCTTTGACGGTATCTCCATCGCCTGGGCGGTGGCCGAGCACCTGCACGAGCGCCTCGGTAGCCGTACCCTGTTCGCGACGCACTACCACGAGCTGACCGACCTGGCGGTGGAGATGCCCCGGGTGGTCAATATTTCCACCGCCGTCAAGGAAGAGCGCGGTGGGATCGTGTTCCTGCGCCAGCTCGTGGAGGGGGCCGCCAACCGCTCCTACGGTATCGAGGTGGCCCGCCTCGCCGGGCTGCCGGACGGTGTGGTCGAGCGCTCCCGCGAGATTCTGGCGAATCTCGAACGCGGTGAGCTCGACGAGGATGGCCTACCGGCCCTCGCCAGCTCCCTCTTGCGGGGCCGCGGTGCGGATCGGCGGACCGATCAGCTCAGTCTATTTGAGGGCGGCGGCGGGTCCAGCCGAACGACGTCCATGGTCGAGGAGGAGCTCGCCCGCATCGATCCCCTGCACCTGACGCCCCTCGAGGCGCTCAACACCCTGGACCGCCTGCGCTCCCTGCTCGACCGTAACGATGAGGAAGGATGAACCATGTATTGCCCCGAGTGCCGCTCAGAATTTCTTGATGGCATCACCTTTTGCGCCAACTGCGAGGTCGACCTCGTGGAGGAGACGCCGGACACCGATCCCTTCAGCTCACCGGAGGCGATGGCCGACCTGTTGCGGGACCGGGATCTCGAGGCCGTCGTGGTCGGCCCGTACGCAACCCTCAGAGAGCACCAGACCAGCCTCGCCGATGAGCGGATCCCGTCCTTGATCGCGCCCGAGGAGGGGGAGGAGATCCAGCCGGGCATGCACGCGCGTCTCTATCTGCTGGTCGCCACCGATGACGTGGAGCGGCTCCGCGCCTTCTACAAGCAGCGCTTCGAGCAGGGCGTGCAAACCGAGGGCTTGATGCTCGACCGTCCGGACACCAAGGTCACGGCGGATGATCTCGAGGCGGACATCCTGCCCTGTCCGGCCTGCGGCGAAGCTGTGCCGCCGACCGCGTCCGAATGCCCAGAATGCGGGTTGTTCGTCGGTGACCCTGAGCCTCAGCCCGACCCCGAGGCCGGGGGCGAGGGCTAGCTGGCGGCGATGACGCGGGCGGGCGCGAACCTGACCCGGGTCGCCGTGCTGGCGATCGGGCTGACGGCGGTCGTGCCCGCGGCTCGAGGGGCGGGCGCCCGCGCCGCCTACGAGCAGGCGCGGGTGCGCTACTTCGAGCTCAAGGGGGATACCAAGAAACAGCGCTTCCGCCACAATTGGCTCAAGGCGGTCACCGCCTTCCAGGGAGTCTACGAGCGCTTCCCGAACAGCCCCGAGGCCCCACGGGCCGCCTACACCACCGGCGAGCTGTGGCGGGGGTTGTACGCGATCTCACGGGTGCCCTCCGACCTCGACCAGGCGCTGCTCGCCTACGCCCGAGTGCCCGAGGCGTACGGCAAACGACCGGCCGCCGAGCACGCCCTCGCCGACGACGCGTTGCTGCAGCGGGCGCAGATTTTCCTGCGCCGAGATGAACGCGAGTCCGCCGCCCGAGAGGTTCGGTCCTTGCTCGACCGCTACCCCCGCGGTGACATGGTGAGCGAGGCGAAGAAGCTCGCCGCCGATCTCGCGGCGGTGGTGGTGCCGGTGGTGGCTGAACCGAAACGGCCACCAAAGAAACGCCGCCTGGTGGGCCACCGCAGCGCGGACTCGGCGGCGACCGTCAGCGAGGTCAAGCATTGGAGCAACGCCGATTACACCCGAGTCGCGATCTCCCTGAGCCAGGCGGCCCAGGCCACGTCGGGACAATTGTCGGCGGAGAATGGCAAGCCGGAGCGCGTCGTGGTCGACATCGCCACCGCCGTCCTGGCTCGCGAATTGGGGCGCAGCCTCGGCCTGCACGTCGACGACTCGGTGGTGTCGAGCATTCGCGTGGCGCAATTCGCACGGGGCACGGTGCGGGTCGTTCTGGACTTGAAGCGGCCCGCTTCCTATCGGGTGATGGCCCTGGAGAATCCCCATCGGATCGTGGTGGATGCGTTCTCTGATGAGGGTAGAGATCAAAACAAACCGACACCGCCACGGCGGCGCGACCCGGGGCGGCCACTGCACGTGGTCATCGATCCGGGCCACGGCGGCTCCGATAGCGGCGCGGTCAACAGCAAGAAGGTCGCCGAGAAGGCGGTGGTGCTGGCCATCGCCGCGCAGACCGCGGCGGTGCTGGAGGAGGCGGGCATCGAGACGACCTTGACCCGCACCAAGGACGTCTCCGTCTCCCTCGAAGCGCGCACGGCGATGGCCAACCGGGTGGGCGCCGACGCCTTCGTCTCGATCCACGCCAACGCCTTTGCCGACAAGACGGCGCGGGGGATCGTGACCTTCTTCTTGGATGTCACCGACGACCGCTACGCCCTGCGCTTGGCTGGGGTGGAGAACCAGATCAGCGAGGAGAAGGTCAGTGAGCTGCAGCTCATCCTGGTCGATCTCTCGACCAAGGCCCACAACGCCGAGTCGATGCTCCTGGCCAAGCGGATCCAGAGCCGGCTGGTCAAAGCCGCCCGCACCCGGAATCCCAAGGCCCGGGACCTCGGAGTCAAGGGATCGTTGTTCTACGTGCTGCTCGGGGCGCGCATGCCCTCGGTGTTGGTCGAAACCTCTTTCCTATCCAACCCGCTCGAGGGCAAGCTGCTGGCGGACCCGAGCTACCGCAAGCTGCTCGGCCGGGCGATCGCCGAGGCGGTCATCGAGCATCTCAAGGCCGGCGAGACCGGCCGCGTCCACGGGGGGTGAGAGCATGGCAATCCAACGCCAGGCAGATCGGGCCGCTGGCCTGCCCCGCCCGGACGCGAGGCGTCGGTGGCGATTCCGGCTCGTGGTCAGCGGCCTCTCGATGGTGGCCGGGGCGCTGGTCGGCTGTCACAACCGCTCGAGCAACCTGATCACCGAGTCGCCCGCTGATGTCCTACAACGCATCAGCCACCCGGTCGACGCGAGCCTCGCCAACGGTGCGGTGCGCTATCTCGGCTTCGAGGCGTTTCCCGAGGGCGCCTTCCCGGGCGACGAGATCAGCCTGGTCCACTACTGGTCCGCCAACCGACCGCTCGAACGCTCCCATCGGGTCTTCGTGCACTTTCTGGTGGAGGGCGCCCGGGGGTGGGTGCCCCACGCGGACCACGATCCCGTACCGGCGACCGATCGCTGGCCCGTCGGTCGGGTGGTACGGGATGAGCACGCCGTGCGCCTGCCAGAAGTGCTGCCAGCGGAGCGGATCACGGTGCGGGTGGGCCTCTACAGCGACCAGACACGCTTGGTGGTCGATGCTGACCACGACGACGGCAGTGGGCGAATTCGGGCCGGCAGCTTCGCGGTCTCGGGCGACGCCGTGCCGCTGCCATCCTACCGGGCGCCGCGGCTCAGCGCGCCTCCAACCCTCGACGGCAGCATCGGTGACGACGAGTGGGGCGGGGCCCCGTGGATCGAGCGTTTCATTCCGAGCCGCGGCCACGGCCAGAGCTCGCTCCAGACCCGCGCCCGGCTCGCCTGGGACGACGCGCATCTCTACCTGGCCTTTGATTGCCGCGACCCGGACATCCTGGCCGGCTTCGACAAACGGGACCAGCCGGTCTACCGCGAGGAGGCGGTCGAGATCTTCATCGACCCCAGCGGCGAGCGGAGCGCCTACGTCGAGCTCCAGGCGAGCCCCAAGGGGACGCTGTTCGACGCCGCCTTCTCCGGCGGCCCGCGTCGAAATGCCAACCCGCGCTGGGACGCCCGCTATCGCGTGGCGGTGGCGGTCGACGGCACGGTGGAGCCAGCGCGCGGGACCCCCGCCGACGAGGATCGGGGCTGGGTGACGGAGTGG
>JAUUZB010000495.1 GCA_030590185.1 Deltaproteobacteria bacterium | reverse complement strand
GCTTACTTCGATGGTTGGCGCGAGCGCATCGGCAGACGTCGAGCCGCCGCCCGTGTCGGCGACCCACCGGTCCACGAGCCGCGCACCTGGCTGTTGAAGATTGGCTGGCGGCGCCACGGCTTGGTCAACATCGCCGAAATCCCTGGACGCCTACCGAAAAGCTGAGAGGACACCGAAGGTCGTCTCGCTATGGCTCACCACGCCAATCACCCCGCCATCCGAGCCGGCCACCACCCGTGGCGGTGCCCAAAAATCCGATTCGTCGATGAAGGTTGGGGCAAGGGACCAGGCCAGTCGAACGGGATCACCACTCCGTGGCAACTAACCGTTGCCAGCAAAGCGATCGGCAATTGCCGGATGGTTCGTCGATTGCGCGGCGCGCAACCGCCTGTCACAACTCGAACACGATATAATTCAACACGTGCTCGAGGTCCGGAGTGTTGTTCGCCTCATTGTGAGCACTCGTGTAGAGCACCCGGCCGGCGCCAAAGTCGAAGCGCAGGGTGAGCGGCACCTCGGAGATGGTGGTCGGTGGATCGAGCCACCCGGCCTGCTTTTGAATCGTGGCCATCAACAGCACGCGCACGTCGCTCGGCTGCAGGTTGACGCGGTCCATCACGACCCAGGCGCCCAGGTTCAAGTTGATCACCACCTCGTTGTCGCCAAGGGAGGAGACCAGGCCCTGGTCGATGACGTAGGCGGTGAGGTTGTTGTCGGAGACGCCGACGCGGGCGGCACCGAATGACGTGTCGTCGCCGTCGAAGAGAATGCGGCCCGGGAAGGCGAGGCGGATCACCTCGCTGGCCCAATCGGAGGCGTAGACCGAGCCGCCGTCCTCGGCAAAGCTGCGCAGGTTCTCGAGTGCCGCGGAGGTCGTGGTCATGGTCATCAGGCCGCTGTCGGAGACGCCGCAGTTGAAGAAGATGATGTCGTAGTCCGCCATCCACACCGGGTCGGTGAGGAAGTCGTTGAGCCAGAAGGTGCTGGTGCCGGTGACCACGTCGATGGTGCCGTTGGCGTCGACGATGCTCGGGGTGGTGGTGCCGTCATAGTTGGCGCGGATGCTGTAGCCGAGATCGGTGAGCACCGTTTGCACGCTGTCGTAGATGCCGGTGACCACCGCCATGCGGGTGGTGGGCGGGATGCAGATCGGTAGCGGGATGGTGGTGGGCTGGTCCGGTAGCACCTCGACGTCGAATTCCATCTCGTAGGAGCCCTTGACCACGCGGATGGTGTAGGTGCCGGGCTGTAGGCCGTCGAGGGTGTAGTAGCCGTTGCCATCGGTGGTGGTCTCGATCAGGCTGCCGTCCTCGTCGTAGGTGCTGACCGAGGCGTTGGTGAGCCAGAAGCCATCGGTGCCGCAGATGCGCCCGGTGACGCTGCCCGCGGCGCCCATGCACTGTAGCGGGCCGAGCTCGGTGACCTCGCCGGTGAGCACGGTGCCGGTGCGGCTGCCGCTGAAGCCGTCTGGGTGGGTGATGGTCAGCACGTAATCGCCGGGCGGAATGCTGAAGAACATATAGGCGCCAAAGGCATCGGTGGTCGTGGAGGTGCCGTTGGTGTCGTTGAGGGTAACCGTGGCCCCGTCGATCCACACGCCCCAACGCTCGTCGCAGACCGCGCCGCGCAGGTGCCCCGGCGGTGGGATGCACTCATCCGGGCCGAGGGTGGTGACCTGACCCTCCAACACCTGGGCCGGGATGACGTTGGAGTAGTCCGTTCCGGCGAAGTTGACGTAGTACACGCCGACCGGGATGTCCTCGATGGTGAAACGACCCTCCTGGTTGGTGTGGGTGGTCACGGTGCTCCCGTCCGGGAGATCGAGCGACACGGCGATGCCCTCGAGCCAGATGCCGCGGGCATAGTCGCACACCCTGCCTTCGATGCTGCCGGGGTCGGGCGGAGCGATGCAGCCGTCGTTGGTGTCGTTGGGCACCATGGGCGGCACGCAGATGAACAGGCAGGTCTCATCCACGGCTTCGTAACCCTCGGGGCAGACGAAGAGGCAGCTGTTGTCCGGCTGGCGCTCCCAGCCACTGGCGCACAGGGGCAGGCACACCTCGCCCACGAGCTCGTACCCGGACTGACACACACACTCGTCCCCGACCGCCACGAAGTGGGCCATCGTGTCGCAGACCAGTTGGCATTCGAGATTGGCGTCGCGCTCGTAACCCGGGTCGCAGTCCGGCATGCCGTAGAGGTCATCGGTGCCGCAACCCCCGAGTACTCCGAGGCCGAGGGCAATGGCCGAGACCAAGACATTGACGCTGAAGGTCATCTGCATGGCGTTACGCATCTCCATGGGCGGTGTGCCCCGTCATCGGTCGAAGTAGGCGCCTGTCGGATAGCAGATGATACCGATCTACACCGGCACCTGACAAGCTAAAAAGTGAGCAAAATCAGGTGGGTGTATGTATTCATCTTACACCCAACTACAACTACAACTACAGCTCGAACACCATGTAACGCAGCACATCCGTGAGATCCTGCGTGGTGAGCGGTTCGTTGTGGAAGCTGGTGTACAGGACCTGGCCCGCGCCGTGCTCGAATTGCACTAGCAACGGCGCCTCCGGGTAGCTCACCGTGACCCAATCCTCATAGATGGTGATGTTGCTCGACACCACGAAGATGTGGAGATCCGACGGTTGGTACTGGGTTTCGTCCAACACGACCCAAGATCCGAGGTCGAGGTTTAATGTTACCTGATCGGTGCCCAGGGCAGCCGCTAGGCCCACGTCCCAGACCTCGGATCCCAAGGTGTAGTCCGACGCCCCGATGCGTGCGTCGCCATGGACGGTGTCGTCGCCTGCGAAGTTGACCCGCCCTGGGAAGGCGACCCGTACCACCTCGGCGGCCCAGTCCGAGGCGTAGATCGACCGGCCGGAGGACACGAAGTTGGTCAGGTTGGCGATCCCAACGCTGGCGTTGCTGGCGTCGGTGAGGGCCCAGTCGTCCAGCCCGCAGTTGAACAGCACGATGTCGTATTCGTTGAGCCACAGATCGTCGGCGAGGAAGGTGTCGAGCCAGTAGAAATCCATGCCGTCGATGATGTCGACGTTGCCCTCGGCGTTCTGGGTGGCCTGCCCGCTGGCGGTATAGACGTGCCGGATTTGGTGACCGAGGCCCTCGAGCACGTGCTCGATGGAATCGTAGGATCCGGTGACCACCGCCATGTTGGTGGTGGGCGGGATGCAGACCGGTTCCGGCAGCTCCACGACCTGGCCGGACGGGATGTCGACGTTGATGAAGGTGCTGAAGGAGCCGCGGCGCACGGTGAGCGTGACGCTGCCGGACGGCACGTCGGTGAGGATGAACCGGCCCTCGGCGTCGGTGATGGTGCTGGCGACCACCTCGCCTCCGTCTTCGAGGTAAACCTCGGCCTGGGCCAGCCAGGTTCCGTCCGGCGCGCAGATGCGACCGATCACCCCGCCCACCGGGCCGCAGGCGGCGTCGCCGACGGTGACCGTGTCGAAGATGCGAACCTCGACGGCGACCGTGCGGGTCTCCACGCCGCTGCCGGTGACGTAGACGGTCTGGCTGCCGACCGGGACGTTCTCCAGTAGGAACCAGCCCTCCTCGTCGGTGCTGGTCGAGATCGTGCCGGTGTCGAGGATGACCGAGACCGTGGCGAGGGCCAGCCAAACCTCGCCGGCGGCGTCGCAGACCCGGCCCCGGATGTGGCCGGCGTCCGGGATGCATTCGGTGACGCCGATGTCGGTGACCTGGTCGACCTTGACCACGCCGCTGCGCCGGCCACTGTAGGTCTCCGACTCGATGGTCATCACGTATTCGCCGGGGGCGAGATCCTCGAAGATGAAGTTGCCGTCGGCGTCGCTCACGACCGAGGTCGCGGGTTCTTCCTCGTCGCCGTCCAGGACCGAAGTCGCGGGTTCTTCCTCGCCGTCGTCGAGGGTGACGGTGGCAAAGGCTACCCAGAGGCCGTTTTGGCGGTCGCACAGGCGACCCTTGAGCGTCCCGACCTCAGGCTCCACCTCCGGTGGTGGAATGTAGGAGAGCTCTTCGTTGCCACAGGCGGTGAGCCCGAGGCCCGCCACCGCGGCTAGCCAAACCAAACGCATGAGAATCTGTCGAGGCACCACGTCCTCCTCACCGATGAAATTTTGCGCGGCGGTGCGTCCAGCGGACGCGCCTCTAGGTTGGTTATCGGTCCGCGCGCAGGAGAGGTTGCGCGATGGCTAAGCATTTGTCAACGCCGCGGAAAATGGCATATCCCAGGGGGAATTGGTCATGACGTCGCAACGGGGTGAGATTGGCGTCCTAGGGGCGCCCCTGGCTGCAGCCTATGGCGCGGCTGTTCGCCTGCGCCGTTGTGCCTATGACCGGCGTTGGCTCTCGGTGTGGACTCCGTTGGCCCAGACCGTCTCGGTGGGTGGCCTCGAGGCGGGGGGCAGCGGCAAGACCCCGGTGGCCGCCTGGCTACTCGGCGCCCTAATGCGGGCCGGGCGCTCCCCGGGCCTCGCCACCCGCGGGTATCGGCGTCGCTCCCGCGGGCTAGTAGTACGGGCGAGGGGCGAGGAGCCGAGGTGGGAGCAGATCGGGGATGAGCCGGCGATGGTCGTGGCCTCTGGACTCGACGTGCCGGTGGCCGCCTGCGCCGATCGCCGCG
>JAUUZB010001152.1 GCA_030590185.1 Deltaproteobacteria bacterium | reverse complement strand
GTTGTAGACCGGTACCACCACCGATAGATCGAGAGCCTCGTCCATGTCCATCAGGGTACCCCATTGAGCCACCGCCATTGGCGGTAGTCGAGCTCGACCGTATGCCGTCCGGCGGGCACGACCACCCCGAGCCCGGCGACGTTGGTCCGCACGAGCGGTGCCGGCGCGCCGTCGATCCGGGCCCGCCAACCCGGCGCCCACGGCTGGGCGAGGATCAGAAGACACGGCCCGTCGCACTCGGTGCCGGCTTCGAGACCGGTCGGCGCTCGCCGCCGCAGCTCGAGGCCCATGGCCCTCGCATCGATCTGCGCCGTGTCTCTGCTGACCATCGCGGTTGTCTCGAAGTCCATGACTTCGAGCGCCTCGAGCAGGGTGCGAGCGTCATCAGGCTCCGGGATCGCTCTCCCGACCACCCGTACCTCGGGCAGCAGCAGCGGGTTCGACCAGACGACCCCGTCGCGGTCGCCGTACTCCCGCTCCCAGCCCGCAAGCTCGCGCCCCGGCGCAGTCAGGGCCAGACCCACCCCCCACGCCCCGCACAGACCCGGCGGCAGGCGCTTCAATGGCCCGCCGAGGATGGTTGGCGGCTCGCCGAGAACTCCCATCAGGCGGGCGAAGGGCTGAGGCCGCAGCGGTCCCGACGCCCGCAGATCGCGCAGCCCGTAGCGCGAGGCAAGGTTTGGCGCCAGGACGCCGTCGACGCCGATCACCTGGGAGGGATTGGTGGTCTCGAGCTGAATGAGGCGTTCGATCACCGGCGGCCGCGGAAGGCGGTCGGCAACGCGTGCCACCGGGTTGATGCCGACGGCGAGGAGAGCGAGCTCGCCGGCCACCAGCGCGGGAGCCAACTTCCGGCGTCGAAGGAGTCCAATCATGATCGCCGCAACCACGGACACGATGACCAGCACGGTGTCGGCCGGCAGCAACCGCCACGGCGCCGCAGCTAAGGCGAAGGCTGCGACCATGGCCGCCGGCACGAGCCGTACGAGGGTGGACCGCGCATGACCGCGGATGGCGCCGTCAAGCGCCAGCGCGGCCAGCACGATGACCCCCCATGGGATCAAAACCCCGAAGCGCGGCACCGTCATGTGGTCGAGCGGCGGAATCCGAATCAGCAGCGCGTCGAGAGGAGGAATGCGAATGAGCAGCACCAGGCCAAGAGCCGACACCACACCGGCCGCCAGGACGAGCCTGCGCCAACGACGACGGATCCGGCCGACCGCGAGCAGCGCGAGTACCGCACCCCCGACCCCGGCCGCGCCGGGCGCATAGGGGTAGGAAGGTCCCCAGTCAGTCGTCCCGGGTCTTCCCATGCTCGCCGGGACCGCGATCTGGCGCATGAGGTCGCTCTGCATGGACCACGGCATGCGGTCGCGGTTGGCGGCCCCGTTTTTGCTCAGCTCAGCGCGCGATGACGCCCCGATGTAGCCGATGGTCGGCCAGGAGAGCATGATCGCCACGACCCCGGCCACCACAACCACCGCCACCGGCCGCCACCACCTCCGCGGGTGGAGGATGAGGGCCGCCAGCAGCGCCGAACCACAGACGATGGCCGCGGTCTCGGGGTGGAGACCGGCGCCCATGAACCAACCAAAGCCGACGCCGACCACCGCCGCTCCCCATCGCGGCGTCCGCCGCCGCATGAGCCACCAAGCGGCCCACCAGGCCCACGGCAGGGCGGCCACCGCCCACGCCAGAGGTACCAGCAACCAGCCCACGAGATATGGCGTTCCCGCCCACGCGACGCCGCCCATAGCGGCGGCCGTCCAGCGCAGCCGCCACGCCCGTAGCATGAGCAGGAAGGCGCCCAGTCCGGCCAACTCGATCTTCCAAAACGCCATGATGGTGGTGCCGCGCTCAGGCCCGTGCAGCCACACCGGCAGCATGACCGGCGCCCACAGACCGGTCTGGCCATTGGCTGCAAGCGGCAGTCCGGCGCCAACGCCGGGCTGGATTCGCGGCAGCTCGCCACGGCGGATCTGTCGCCCGGCCTCGTCCCACCAGGGGTGAAACTGGTAGACCAGATCTCCCTGGGTGGGTTGGTAGCCGGTGCCCACCGACCACTCGACATGCTCAAACGGCGACCGCCCCCGGATGGTGCTGACGGGGTTGAGATCGCTCGCGGTCAGGAGTGCCGGGCCGACAACTGCGGCCAACACGACGTCGAGCAGGAGCTGGAAGCGGAAGAGATCCGTCCGCCGCCAGTACAACCACAGGTGGAGGAGCAGCAGCGGCATCAGGGTCCAAAGGTAGAGGGACATCGGTAGGAGTGTCGTCGCGCGCATCTACAGGTGTCAAGCCCACCGCTGCCCTGGCGAAGAAACCCGGGGAAATATGTGGGCCAGCCGGAGACGCGCACGGCGTCCCAATCGTAAACCCAGAAGGAAGGAGAACAACCCCCTGCCAGGCCAGTGCTGCTAAACTCCTTCGACGCGGGTCGATAGGCCCCGAACGCATATGTTGAGACACTCACTCTTCCTGCTCGGCGAGTTCACCCGCCGCGACTTCAAGGGCCGCTATGCGGGCTCGGTGATGGGCTTTCTTTGGTCCTTCGTGCAGCCGCTGTGGAGCCTCGCCCTCTTCACC
>JAUUZB010000544.1 GCA_030590185.1 Deltaproteobacteria bacterium | reverse complement strand
CGGCGCCGCGGCTGCCGCGGCCGCGTCGAGACGCCGGGTGATGACGATGTAGATCATCAGGGCGACGAAGGATATCGCCCCAACGACGGCGAAGGCGTACCAGAGATAGTGCGCGTGGGCATAGGCCTCGGGCATTGGCGCCACGCCCCGCAAGGCGTCGAGCCGCTGCTGCTGAACCTCCGGCGACAGGGTGGTCGGATTCGGACAGAACCACTTGAGCAGATACCCGGCGAAGATGAAGCCGAACAACCAGGCGAAGAAAGTGTTCATGTGGGAGTAGCCGAGGTAGAGCCCCTCCTGCCCCGGGGGCGCCTGCTTGGAGGCGAACTCGAGGTACTTCGGGCTCAGGAAACACTCGGCGATCCCCTGAATCGAAATGCCGATCACCATCATGACGGTGATCGGGTGTACCGCGTAGCCGAGCAGATCGATGTTGCCGTCGAACAGGTGCGCCGCCGACATGATCAGAGCGGAGAATGGGATGAGGCCCAGCGCCACCGCGATGGACAAATCGGCGCGCCACTTGCGGACCAATTGGGTGACGAACACCACCGCCACCACGACCACCAGGGGATTGATGTTGGCATACCACTCCGGCGCCGCCTGCTCGCCGACCATGCGCAGCACGTACTTGGGCATGGAGGCGTAGAGCTGGCCCTGGATCGCCCAGAAGCCGGCGGTGATCAGGATCAGCGCGAAGAAGCGCAGGTTGCTCACCGCCTTGCGCATGCCGCGCAGGGTTTCGATCATGCTCTTGGGACGCTCGTCGTCGGCGGCCTCCGGCGGCTGGTAGAGCAGCACCACGAGCAGCAGCGCCACCAGGGCCATGATCGCCGAGAAGAACGGCACGTTCTCCACCCCGAGCTCGGTGCGGACCGATTTGACCACGGTCTTGCCGGTGAAGGCGCCGATGTTGACCACCATATAAAAGATGGAAAAGGCGCGGGCCCGGTTGGTGGGGTCGGAGCACTTGGCGGTGGTGCCGGTGATGATCGGCTTGACGAAGGAGCCACCGAGAACGATCAGGAACAGGCCGATCAAGACCGGGCCGAGGTCGTGGAAAAATCCGAGGGTGGCGTAGCCAGCGCTGAGCAGGCCAAAGGCGAGCATCAGAGCGTAGCGAAAACCGATGCGGTCCGCGGCGGCGCCGGTGAAGAAGGGGAAGAGGTAGATCAGGGCGCCGAACAGGCCTCCGACGATTCCAGCCTCGGCGTCGTCGAGACCGACGACCCGGGTTAGGTAGAGCACCAGGGCGATGAAGGTGCCGTAGTAGGCGGCGCGCTCACACAGCTCGACGCTGTTGGCGATCCAGAAGGTGGAGGGGAAACGCCAGGTGCTGCGGCCCTCGGCCGGGGTATCGGTCATCGGCGGGGTCTGTAACACGGGGCGGGGTTGTGCCCTAGGGCGGGTGGATCATGACTGGGGGTGACGGGTGGCGGTGACGGCTGAATCTGGCTAGCACGCGCTCCGCAACCCGCGCCTCGCCGACGCGTCCGGTATCCAGGCGCCCGCCTCCGCGGCCGGTAGTGGCGCAGCGAAGATGAAGCCCTGCAGGTAATCACAGCCCAGCGCCCGCAGGGCCGCGAGCTGCTCGGGGGTCTCGACCCCCTCCGCGACGCACGCCAGGCCGAGACCCTTGGCGAGGCCGACGATGGCGGCGACGATCTTGGCCGCCTTCTCGTCGTGGCTCATCGCCAGCACGAAGGAGCGGTCGATCTTGATGCGGTCGATCGGGAAACGGTGCAGGTAGGAGAGGGACGAGTAGCCGGTGCCGAAATCGTCGAGGGCGACGCAGACCCCGAGCGTTTTGAGGGCCTCGAGGCTGCGCTGGGCGCTCTGCGGATCCGCCACCAGGGAGGATTCGGTGATCTCCAGGCAGAGGCGCGCCGGGTCGATGCCGGTGCGCTCGATCACCCGGGCGACGCTCTGGGTGATGCTCGGATCCGAGATCGCCTGGGCCGAGAGGTTGACGCTGAGCTTGAGCCCACGGGCGGCTCCGGAGGTCGCCCCCCAGGCCACGAATTGCTCCGCCGCCTTCTCCAAGATGCGGCGATCGATCTCGGCGATCAACCCGGTCTCCTCGGCCAAGGGGATGAATTGGGCCGGCGACATCAGGCCCCCGGGGGCGGCCCAGCGCGCCAGGGCCTCAAAGCCAACGGTCACCTCATCGTCGGCGCGAACAATCGGCTGAAAGAACGGCACGAGCTCATCCTGGGCTAACCCCCGTCGCAACGGCGCGACGTCCGACTGCTGTTTGGCCGTGCCCTGTTGTTCGGCGTAGACCTGCACCACCTCGCCACCGGTATCGACGCGGTAGCGCCAGGAGGTGGTGCCGATCATGCCGACCGGATCCACGGCGTGCGGCGAGTCGGCCCCGTGCTGGCTGCGCAGGGCCTCCGCCACCAGGCGCGGATGCTCGAGGGGCAAGATGCCGACCACCGTGGCGCTCTGCCATTGCACGGCGAGGCGCTGCGCCGCGGGGTTGGCGTAGAGCACGTCACCGGTGCGGTCGACGAGGAGCACCGGCTTGGGGTTGTTGTGGGGGAGCGAGGCGAGGAGCTCCACGAGGTTGTCACCTGGGCTCGATTGCAGGGCAGCGTTCATTCCATTCCCTCTCTGGCGCGTTCACCGTTACCGTCCCGATCGGGCGGCTGGCGTTACAGCGATTCTCAGGGGAAGACGGAGGCACGCCGGTTCGCGCTTTGTCCTTGCCGTGGCGAAACCCAGCCCGTACCCTCCGAAGCCGTCATGCGGACAGGGGCGAACGACATCATCCTCGCGGCCGCGCTGCTGGGCGGACTGAGCGGAGGCTGCAATCTCGACATCCTCAACGGTCGACCCGATCGCGAGTACGGTGACGAGGCACCGTCCCACACCGGGGGCGACCACCACCCGGCCGGCGACACCGTCGGCGGTGATCCGGGCGTGGCCGGCGACAGCCTCGGCGGTGGTGATGACCTTCGGCTAGGCGACGCCGCGGGGTCAGGTGATGCCGGGGAAAACGGCGACAGCATCGACCCGGGGGACACCCTCCCCGGCGGCGACAGCATCGACCCGGGGGACACCCTCCCCGGCGGCGACGACATCGGCCCCGGGGACGGCTGCAACGCGGCGCTGCCCGCGGAGCTCAACGCGAGCTGGGAGGGTTGCGGGCCGTATGACGTGGTCGTGAGCTGGAGCGGCGGGGCGGCGGCGTATGATCTGGAAATCGAAAACGACATCGGATTCAGCACCAACCTCTCCACCGCAACCCCGAGCCACACCTTTTCCGCCGCCGCCGCCGCGACCTACACCTGGCGGGTCCGGGTCAGCGACAGCGCCTGCGCCTGGGTCGAGGGGCCCGCCGTTCACATCGCCGCCGGGCGCACCTGGAGTTCGATCGCGCCGACCCCGCCCACCTTCCCCGGCCGCGAGGGACACGGCGCGGTGGTGGACGGCGACGGCACCCTGTGGGTCTTTGGCGGTGACGCGGCGGGCGACACCAACGACGTCTGGTCCTCCTCCGACGGGGTGAGCTGGACCGAGGTCAACACCGCCGCCGACTTCTCCGCCCGGCGCTGGTTCGCGAGCACCTTCTTCGACGGCCGGATGTGGTTGATCGGCGGCAACCTCGGCACCGGCGACACCGCTCAGAGCGACGTCTGGTTCTCCTACGACGGCGACACCTGGGTCCCGGCCGCCACCGATGCCTTTGCCGGGCGTCACTCTCCCACGGTTGTCCCATTCAATGACGAGCTGTTCCTGATCGGTGGCGAGGGCCCCAACTGCAACACCCGCCGGGACGTTTGGTCCTCCTCCGACGGATACAGTTGGACCGAGCAGACCAACGCCGCTGCTTTCGACAGCCGCGACTGGCACGCCAGCGTGGTCTTTCGAGACAGGATCTGGGTGATCGGCGGCATCCACCGCAGCAGCGCCTGTGCCGTCACCTACCTCGACGACGTTTGGTCGTCAGCGGACGGGAGTGATTGGATACTGGAGACCGCCGGCGCCTTCCCCTCCCGGGGCGGTCACAGCGCGGTGGTGCTCGACGAAAAAATATGGGTGGTCGGCGGCACCAACGCCTGGCCCGCCGCCTCCCAGAGCGACGTCTGGTACTCCTCCGACGGCGTTACCTGGTGCCAGGCCACCGACACCCACGACTTCTCCAATCGCTACGGCCAGGCCGCGGTGGTCAAGAATGACCAGCTGTGGATCGTGGGCGGCTTTGACGGCGTGCACCAGGATGACATCTGGGTGAGCGACTGACCGAGCCCCGCTGCCCAGCGCCGCGCCCGGTGCCGCGCTTGCCTACCCCCCTTTGCCTGTGCTGTCTTCTCCGCCGGAGGTCGCGCAGCCCTGGACTTTTCCTTGAGCCGGGAGCAACGGGACATCAAGTTGGCAGCGCGCGAGTTCGCCGCCGGTGAGTTCACCGCCGAGCGCGCCCAGG
>JAUUZB010000216.1 GCA_030590185.1 Deltaproteobacteria bacterium | reverse complement strand
GCCCTGATCAAAGGGCGCGGTGGCCCAGCGCTGGGGGTGGAGATGGAGCAGCAGGATGGCTGTGGAGCTGGAAAACCCGGCCACTCCTGCGAAACCGATGAGCGCGAGCAGCCACCGGCCGAAGTTGTTGCCGCGCGGGTTGGGTAGGCGCCCCCGCAGCCGCGCCCGGCGTCCCAGGCGTGTCCGTAGGCGCGCCATGGTCGTGGCCAGCCAACCCACCGGGCAGAGATAGGCGCAGAAGACTCGGCCGAACAGCAGGGCCAGCAGCACGGGGATGGCCACCGCTTGCAGGATCGCCACCAGGGATCCCGGGTTGGCGAGGGCAGCGAGCAGCCCGAGGGTTGGATCGAGGATCTCGAATCCCAGGATGCTGATGCTCGCTGGTCCGCCGGTGATGATCTCCCCGAGGGCGGCGAGTCGGCTGTCGGGCGCAGCGGTGCTCAGCGGTTGGGCCACCCATCCGGCGGAGCTAGCGGCCACCGCGGCGGTCGAGGCCAACAGGGCGAGCACACAGAGCCGGGTCAACAGGCGCAGGCGGCGCAGCCAACGCACCCGGGGGATCACGACCTGCTCCCCAGGCGCAGGTGGCGCAGCCAACGCACCCGGGGGATCACGACTTGTTCCCCAGGCGCAGGTGGCGCCGCCAACGCACCCGGGGGATCACGACTTGCTCCCTGTCACCCGCCGGCGGGTCGGATCGATGCGGATGGCGGTGGGCAGCTGCGGACAGCGCTCGACGCAGAGGCCGCAGCCAACGCATTTGTCCGCGATCACCAGTGGCCGCGCCCAGGGCTCGAGCTTGATCGCCACGCCGGGGTAGGGGCAGGCATCGCGGCACAAGCCGCAGAGGCGACCGAGAAAGGAGATGCAAAGGCCCTCGTCCACCACCGCCAGACCCATGGAGACGGTCTCGAGCACAACCGTTTTGTCCTCGGGGATGGCCGTGAGGGCGGCGGTGGGGCAAACCTCGGTGCAGCGCATGCACAGGTTGCAGGCTCGCTGGCGTGCGTCAATTTGAGGCAGCCCGATCTCCTCCGGCGGTGCCGTCACCCCGGCGAGCTCGATGCATTGGCGGGGGCAGATCCCGGCACACAGCCCGCAGCGGATGCAGGCGCGTACAAACTCTGGCTCGGGCAGGGCCCCCGGCGGGCGTAGGGCTCCAGCACCGCTCGCCTCCGGACCGTGCAGGCGCCACCCGAGAGCACCAGCGAGCCCGGCCCCCACGGCGACGATGAAGCCACGGCGTTTCACCTCACCACACCGTGCAGGTGCGATGCGAGGGTTGCAGCTAGCCCGGCGCCCCCGCCGACAATGAAGCGACGGCGTTTCATTCGCCGCTCGCCTCTGGATCGCGCGGGCGCCACGCGAGAACGCCGGTTACCCCGGCGCCGGCGATAATGCCACGGCGTATCATCTCAACACATCGATGGGGATGACTCGAATGGCCGCTCCCCCGGGCACCGGACAAATGTACTCGCACAGCCCGCAGCCGTCACAGCGCTTGGCGTTCACCACCGGGACTTGGCCGCGCTCCAAGGTGATGGCCGCAACGTGGCGCCGGCAATCCCGGGCGCAGTAGTCGCAGTCCTGGCCCTGGGCGGACCAGCAGCGGCTGGTGTCCACCTCGGCGCGACCGATGGCCGGGATCGAGCCCTCCCGCACCAGGGCCCGCGGTTCGCAGGCGGTGATGCACGGGGTCTCGGTGCACATCAGGCAGGGCTGGCGGGTGGGGGTAACGACCGGGGTCCCGGCGGTGGGACCCGCGTCCGCCGGCAACAGGCTCAGGGCGTTGGGCGGGCAGACTGGCACACACTCGCCGCAGCGGGTGCAGGCGGTGAGGAACTCGGCCGCCGGCAGGGCACCGGGCGGGCGCAGCGGTTCGGCAGGGGCCACCGGGTCGGGGCGTTCCTCTGTTATGCCGGCGGCGTTGGCGGCGGCGTTGGTGGCGCCCTGCAGAGCACGGCGAATGCCGACCGTGAGGAAGTCTCGCCGGGTTGGGGTATCGGTGGACATCACATCCCGGTCCGCATCTCCATGGGCTGGTGCACCAGCCACAGGCTGTAGAAGCTGAAGGCGATCATGACGATCAACATGGGGATCTGCACCCAACGCACGTCGTCCCGTTCGCGAAAGAGGCGCCGGGCGATGCGCTCGGACAACAGGATCCCGCCGATGTGTCCGATGAGGATCAGCGCCGTCTGCAAGACCCAGATCGTCTCGAGGGAGAGGAGCGCACTGTAGTCCACACGGGCGGTGCCAAAGAGATCCCACTTCCAACCCAGGGGATCCGACAACCGCGGCAGCAGGAGATGCGCCTCGCGGAAGAAGTGCATGACGTTGTGGGCGACGTGGTAGAACAGCGCGATCGGGATCAACGGGAAGGCAAAGGCGCAGAACACCTCGGCGGTGCCGAGCCGGGCGCGGGTGAGCGCGTTACCGAGCCAGGCGATGATCCAAAAGAGCAGCGCCGGCAACAGAATGCAGGCGGCCATCAGCAGGGAGAATGCCACCCGGTAGCCGACCCCGGTTAGCTCCTGAACCCAATCGGTGCAGACAAACCAGGTGGGGGTCATGGTCAGGCCGTGGAACGAGGTGAGGGCGAGCAGCACGATGGCCAGGTATGCCTCGTCCCGGCGAAAATCGGTCTCGTGGCGCAGGTCTTCGCCAAAGGGCCGGGCTCGCAGGGCGAGGTTGTCGTGGGGGCAGGCCCGCACGCATTCGGTGCATAGGGTGCAGTAGGTGTTGCGCTCGAGTCGGCCCGGGAACTCATAGGTCGGGCAGGCCATGGCGCGCTCGGTGTCGCGGCCGCAGTCCTTGGTGAGGCAGCCGGAACAGGTGGCGGCGTCGCGGGGGCGCAGCTCGATCGGTGAGACCATGGCGTAGAGCCCGCTGATCCTGCCGATGAGGCAGCCATAGCGGCAAAAACTGCGGCGCTCGAAGTAGATCGCCGAGCCGACCACCATGGCCAACATGAGCAGCCCGAGCACCGCGGTGGCCTTGGCGTCCCGGGTGACCCCGAAGCCCAGCTCGAGCCAGGTGAGGCCGATGAACAGGAGGGTCGCGGGGTAGATGTTCCTGGCCCATTTTGGCCAGGGCCTATTGAGGGTGCGGATCGGCAGGCGACGGGCGAACAACGAGCCCCGTTGGATGATCCCGGCGATGGCGTCCCAGGGGCAGACGGCGCAAAAGGCCTTGCCGAAGAATAGGACGATGAAGACCAACAGGCCCCACCAGATGGTCCAGGTGAGGACCGGCGCGATGTTGGTGACCGTGGCGCCGATCAGCCCGGCGACGATCACCAGGGCGAAGAGCAGGACGATCGGGGTTTGGATGAGCAAGGGGAACCAGGGTTTCTTCACCAGGGCGAGTAGTCGCGGCATGGCGAGCAGGTCGAAGCGGCCCCGTCCCCGGTCCCGGCCGCGGTCCTGGCCGCCATGCCCTGCATCGATCGCCGAAAGCCGCCGGAGGCCGACCACCACCATCGTACCGAGCAACAAGAACACCCCGCCGCCGGTGAACATCCACATGGGGATGCCCTTCATGCTGTGGTGGTGTGCCATGCCATCGCCGTGGCCGGCGTGCATGGAGTGATCCATCTCCATACCCGCACCGCCGTGCATGGAGTGATCCATCTTGGAATGGTCCACCGGCCCCTGCGCGTCGACTTCGCCGGGGCCATGACACGGCGGGGTGACTTGACCGCCGCCACCGCCGCTACCGCCGCCACCGGCTCCACCTCCGTCACCGGCAGCGGTGTCGGGATCGGTGACGGTGTCGGCATTGGCCGCCGCCGGCTCCCCATCACCCGCCGCTGCGATCAACAATCCCCCAAGCATGATCATCGCGAACGACCGCCAAGGCCTCACTATTTGGTACTGCGTCGTCACGTTGCCCTCCGCTTACCGCGGTTTGGTCGCTTCTGTTTACTCGCCACCGCCATCAACACCACGAGCCCCACGAGCCCCACCGCCACCCACACCAGCGGATTGCGCCCCCCCTCACCCGGCAGCCTAAAAGGTGACGCGAGCGTAACCGGCGCGCCCTCCGGATCCGCAAAGGAGACCGTGAGCGTCAGGTCATCCGGGTCCGGGATCTCAGCGTGCAGAAAGAACACCGACTCCTGCTCCGCCCCTTGGTGCCAGTTGGCGACCGGCTCATCATCGGAGGTGATCTGAATTCGCGCCATCCCTCCATACGGTTTCTGCCGCCGCAGATCATACACCACCAAAAAGAGCTGAACGTCATCGGGCGCGTCCACGTACTGCCGTTGCATCCCCTGAAAGTTGTAGATCGTAAAGTGCATCTCCCAGGGCCCGTTGCTGGCGATGTACTCCTCGGTGGGCGTCTGGGGATAGTTGTCAAAGTAGCCGTAGTGGGGAAGGCCCTTATAATGATGGGCGAGGGCGCCCGCGGGAAGCAGCAGCACCCCAACGGCCGCCGCCGCCGCGAGGGCGGCACGCCGCAGGGGACGGATCCCCACACCCAACCGCGCCGGTGGACAGGTGGGGATACAGCGCCCGCACAGCGTACAGTCGGGCACCGTCCCCTCGCGGGGATCGAGCCGCAGATCACACGCCTCGTGGCAGTTGTTGCAATCCGTAGGACAGGGCGATGCGCCTGCCTTCACATCTACCCGCACCAGGGCGACCCGGGCGCACCGACCGAGCAGGCCACCGAGCGGACACAGGGCGCGGCAAACCTCACCCGGGACGACGAGCAGATCGGCGAGCAACACGAACACCAACACCCCGGTCGCAGCGCTCCACCCGGCCCCGGCCACCAGCCCGCGCACCTCGGCGGCCACCAGGGCGTAGGGCAGGAGCAAATGCCACACCCAAGCGCCGGTGACGATCGCAGCCACGGTTCCCCCGACCAGGATCCCCCAGCGCAGGCTCGCCGGCAGGACCCGGCGCGCTTCCTCCAGACGCGGCAGTCGATCTTCCATCAGCTCGCGCAACCTCAGGTTGAATCCGAACAAGAGAGAGGCCGGACAGAGAAATGAACAAAAGCCACGGCCAAAGAGCAGCGCCAACAACGCCACCGTCACCAACCCGGGCCAGATCAACGCCAAGCTCTCGGGCGAGCGCAGCAACAAGGCCGGCACCACCACCGGATCAATCGCCGGGATCCCAAACAGGGTGACCGCCGGGGCGGCGCCAAAAAACAACCCGGGCAACAGATCATCCCGACCGAGCACGTCGAAGGCCCGCACCGCCCGATAGAACATCTCCCAGGCGGTGCCCTCGGCGAGACCCACCAGCCGTGGGTTGTTGTAGGCGTGGCGCAAATTGAGATAGGTCGGCCACAGGGCGCTCAGCAGCAGCAGACTCATCACACCGACCCGACTCAGGATCGACATCCACACCCATCCACGCCCGCGCCTCATCCGAACCGCTCCCGGTCGCGCACCCGGATCGCCTGGGGCAGGTGCAAACAGGCCTGCTCGCATAAACCGCAGCCCACGCAAGCCTCCGGATGTACCGTCGGCTGCTCATAGAGCCCGATGGTCATCGCCTTGCCCGGCAGGGGGCATGCCCGGTAGCAAGCGCCGCAGGTGCGGCCGTTGTAGGAGAAGCAGACGCCCTGCTTGAGCTCGGCGACGCCCATGTTGACGGCGCTCCGGACTATCTCAACACCAGCGGCCAATGGCGTCAGCGCACCCGTGGGGCAAACCCGGACACACTCCATGCAAAGGGTACAACCGCGGCTGCGGGGAAAGATCGCCGGGGTGCGCAACCGGCCCATGCCCGCCTCATCCCCGAGCATGCGGATGCAGCCGTTCTGACAGGCCTCGAAGCATTTGGCGCAGCCAATGCAACGCCCGCTAAACTCCGCCTCGGCCAGGGCCCGCGGTGGGCGCAGGAAGTAGAGCGGCCGGTCGTCTCCGCCGGCCCCGAGCCAGGTGAGACCCGCGGCCGTGACCGCCGCCGCTCCTCCCGCCTGCAGGAGAAACTGCCGGCGCTGCACCGCTACCCCAGTTTCTCGATCCGGGCGGCGAGCTTCTTGAAATCGACCTGACCGGATACCGGATCAAAGGCGCGATGGCTGACCGCGTTGACCAACCAACGGTTCTTGGCCGGGTCCGCCGAGTCGGCGACCGACAGGTTCCAGGGTGAGAAGACGTAGCCCTTGGGCACGGTGTTGCGGGCGGGCCGCACCACCGAGTCCAGGCCAATCGAAACCCGTCCCTCGTAGCTGCCGCGGCGAGTGATGATGCGCACCCACTCGCCGTCCTTTACCCCGAGCTCCTTGGCGTCATCGGGGTGCATCTCGACGTACTGCTCGGGGACCAGCTTGCGGGTCGTGCCGGAGCGGATGGTCTTGGCGGTATGAAAGTGTTCGTAGACCACGCCGAGGCCGAGCCAGAAGGGGTACTTGTCCTTGGGGATGGCGTCCCACTTTTTGCCGAGGAACTTTTCGTCGGGGAGATCTGGGGTCAGGGCCATGTCCCGGGCTTTTTTGAGCAGGTCCATGTTGTCGACGGCGTAGAAGTCCTTTTCGACCCCCATGCGCATCAGCTGCTTGGTGATCTCCTCGCGCTGGGAATAGTCCTGCTCGCACAGGTGCATCTCGAGCTTGCCGCTCTTGGTGCGGAACATGCCGTAGGGCCTATCCTTCCAGCCGGTCTCCTGGCCGAGGTAGCGACGCTTCGTGCCACCCGCCTCGGCGATGGCCGCGGTGGGCGCCGGCCACTGAATGCCGCGCAGCTCGCGCAACTGCTGGTAGGGCGACTTGCCGGTCTTCTTTTCCACCTCGAGGATGCCGCTCATGTCGGCGTC
>JAUUZB010000556.1 GCA_030590185.1 Deltaproteobacteria bacterium | reverse complement strand
TGGATCGGCAACGCGTCGGTGTGCCCCTCCACCTGGAAGGTCTTGCCCTTGACGTCCTTGAGCACCGCCGCGACCTTCTCGAGCGCCGCGACGCCGTGCTCGGAGAGATCGGCCGAGGCGGAGGCAAACATGATGTCGCTCGGCAAGGCGAGCACCATCCTGCCGCCCACCACCTTCACCTTGAGGTCGCCGGCGTCCACCATGGTGCTGAAGCGGTCGAGCAGTTGTCGGTACTCGCGCACCTGCCGGTCCGTCTCCGCCTGGCGTGCCGAGAGCTCGCTCAGCGCCGTCCGCATGCGCGCCGAGCTCTCCTTGAGCTTGGCCCGGTCGCTCTCCACGCCGGTGAGCTTCGAGGCGAGCTGCTCGCGCTCCTTGCTCAGGCGGGACAGCTCCTCCTCGTTGACCGCCCCCTCCGTCTGCGCTGTTTCCAGGGCCACCGAGGTGGTGGTCAGCTGCTGCTTGAGCTCGGCCTCCGACGTGGCCAGCTCCTCCTCGCGGTGCTCCGACTCGGCCACCCGCGCCTGCAGGGTGTTGAGCTCCGCGTCGCGGGCGGCGACGTCGGAGCGCATCTTGCGTTTTGTCTCGGTGAGATCGGCGTAGACCGCCTTGTAGTTGCCACTCGTGACGCAACCCGCGGCGAGGGCCAGCGTTAGGCTCGAGAAGATCAGGACGCGTCGCATCGGTACACCTCTGGCGCTCATGCGCGTGAGCGGGCTGTCGATAATCCAGGTGAGTGGAGCAGATGTTGGCGGAGGAGATCAAGCGACCGGGTAGGTCGGGCGCTGTGGGCGTCACCGTGACCGACCGAACCTGGCTCGCGGCAACCCAACTGTCCGCTGGCCGACCCTCCTTCCGGTAAGGGAACAGAGGAGACCGCCGTGCTCGAGATCACCCGTTGGTTCCTGTTGCTCTGTGCTGTCCACGCCCTATGTGGTGCCCCCAGACTCGCCTGGGCCAAACCCCAGCCGTCCTCGGCGCGCCGCTCCGCGTCCGGCAAGGTCAGCAAGAAGAAACGCGGCAAGCGCACCCGGGTTCAACGCCGCGTGCACCACCGGCGCGGGGGGCGGTCACGCCATGGCCTGGTGTTGTCCTTCATCGCCGACGCACCGTTCCACCGGGAGCTGGCCTCCTTTGGCCTGGAGGCCGAATACCAATACCGCTTCACCTCAGCGGTCGCCCTCACCACCGGCGCTGACCTGCGTTTGAACGAGGATTACATCTTTCTCCAACCCCAGATCGGTCTGGACGTGGAGGCCGGTCGCTTCAGCAACCTCGGCTTGCACGCCGGCGGTGGCCTGGCCTTGCCCATGCGACTCGCCCACGACCACGCCGCGGTGGCCCTCGCCGCCCGGGGCTTCGGGGGTCTGCGCTGGCATTGGTCCATGGCCAGCCGCATCCAGCCGCAGCTCCAGGTCGCATTCCTGCTCGGGCCGATGCTCACGCCCCACCACACCGGCTACGGGGTGTACGCGGCCTTGCAGCTCACCGTCGGCATGCGCTTCTCGCTCTGATGGTTGACGCTGCCCGGGACCATACACACCTTCCGGACGTCACCCGGTCCGGGAGGTTGAACGTGGCTCTAGAAAACATGACCCTGCGGCGAGCCCTCGAGCTCGCGATCACCACCGAGGAGCTCGGCGCCCAGTATTATCGGAGCCTGGCCAAACGCTTCTCCGACAAACCGGAGATCGCCAACGTCTTTGCCAACCTCGACATGGACGAGGTGGCCCACGAGTCGGAGTTCCAGTCTCTGCTCAAGGGAATCGCCGACGAGAACGAGAGCGTGGACGACGTGATGGGGGACGAAGAGGCCTACCACGTTCTGCGGGCCGCGGCGCTGTTTCAGTTCTTCGAGCCCGGCACCCCCACCAGCCTCGACAACATCGAGAATCCCCAGGACGCGCTGCTCGAGGCGGTCAACTTCGAGAAGTCGACCCTGCTCTTCTATATCTCGCTCAAAGATGTGGTTGGCGAGAGTCCGCAGCTCTCGGCCCTCATCACCGCCGAGAAGCGGCACGTCGCCACCCTCATGCGGGTGTTGATTAGCGACGCTGAGTTCCGCGGCATGCGGGACCGACGCTCGGTGGCCTGATGTCTAGGGCGCTCAAACCCGCTGGCAGGTAGGGTTGACGCCGGCCATGGCCGCGGGTACCCCTTTGCAAGAGGGGTGTCGATGCACGGCTGGCGATGGTTGGTGGGATTCGCGGCGCTGGTCACGGCCTGCGGTAGCGTTGAGAGCGGCCTATATGCGCTGACCTTCGGTCTCGAGGTGGAGCCGGTGCTCGACCTCGGCAGCGCCTTCGTCGGGGAGACCGCGACCAAGAGCATCACGGTCACCGCCACTGGTACCGGCACGATCGAGATCATCGCCGTGTACGCCGAGTCCCCGGAGCTGAGTTTCGACGACCGGGAGGTCATGGTGGCGCCTTCCACCTCTGAGGAACTCTCGGTGGACTGGACCCCGACCACCCCCGGGATCTTCGAGACGAGGCTGCGGGTTTTTGCCAGCACCGACGACCGGGACTACTGGTGGGTGGATGCCTTTGGCACGGCGCTCGCCGTGCCGGACTGCGACGACCAGAACGTCTGCACCGCCGACGCCTTCGACCGCAAGTGCGGCGCCGATCAACCCGACCCGATCACCGACTGCTGCGTCTATTCGTTCACCATCTTGCCCTGTGACGACGGCGACGCGTGCACGGTCGGCGATATCTGCGCTGGGGATGGCCAGTGCATGGGGCAGATGCTCGAATGCGACGACGACACCGCCTGCACCGCGGACTACTGCGAGTCGGCGACCGGCTGCTTCCACTTGCCGATCCCGGGCGCCTGTCAGGACTCCGATCTCTGCACGCTCGACACCTGCGAGTCCGGGGTGGGCTGCAGCTTCCCGGCGGCTCCGGACCGCACGCTCTGCGGCATGGTCGACTGCGGACAGATCCACTTTTGCATCCACGCCCTCGGCGGCTGTGTGCGACTCGACATCAGCGGCAGCTCCGATGGCAATCTCTGCGATGACTTCAATCCCTGCACCGAAGATGACCAGTGCCTGAACGGGGAGTGCAATCCGGGCCTGGCCCTGCGGGACACACCGGCGGTGATCCAAACCCTGGAGACCTTCGGAGGCGTGGGGTCGACGGTGGCGGCGGACCCGCCGATCTACCTGTTCGCGGACGCGGATGCCCTGCGGGTGACCGAACGAATCGAGGAGACGATCGACGAGGTGACCGTCCGTCGCTTGGAACACCACGCGAGCCTGTCGCTCGTGGCACCCCTGCGGCCGATTGCCCTCGGTGGGTCGGCGTTCTTGGTGGTGACCACCGCCGGGGCGTGGGGAGTGCTCGACGCCGCGGATTCCGCCGCCCCAACCTGGCTGTGGCAAGCCGACACCGTGGACCCCGATCCACCCGCCGCGACCTTCACCGACCTCGGCGTACGGATCGCCGCGGTGGCGGCGGTCACCGGCGGTGTGGTTTACGCCGCGACCCTGACCTACTGGGATGGCGCCGCGCTGGTCGAGGAGAGCGCTGGGATCTTTTTCGCGGCGCTGGCGGCGTCGGATGTGCCCCTCGCCCCGCCCGTGCCGATCGCGGTGCTGTCGGCCGGCATCGATGACCTGGCGGCGAGCGCCGACGTGGTGGCCTGGGGCAGCGCGGGCGAGGTGAGCTGGGTCCGGCTCGATGTCGACGGCAATGCCCTCGAGACCAGTCTGCGGATCTACCCCGGGGGCCCGTTGAGCGTCCATGGACGCCGGGTGGCGTTCTGGGAGGACGGCTTGGTGGTGGTGGATGAGGTTGAGCCCCCCGCCATGGGTTCGGTCTTCGCGCCCTGGGCGAGCTTCGCCTTCTTCGGCGGCATCGATGATTTGGCCCTGGCCGAGAGCTGGCTCTACCTGGCGCGGGACGAGGAACCCCTCGGGGTTATGGCCCTGCCCCTCGTGGCCGGGTTGGATCAGCAGCTCCTCCCGGCGCTCGTCGATCCCATGCCGGCGGCGCATCTCAGCGCCAACGGCGACCACCTATTGCTAGCCGGCGATCTCGCCCTGCCCCTGCGCGCGGTGGGCGGTGACGGCACCTCCTTCGAGCGGATCTCCGGACCGCGCCACGGCAACGTCACGGCGCTCACCGACGATGGCCAGGGCGGGGTGGGTTTGGCCGGTCCGGTGGCGGTGGGGCGCTATCACCTGCGACAACAGGCGGTCGTGGCCTGGGAGCTGCGCTGGGGATCGGCGACCCGGTCACCGCCGTGGATTCTGCTGGGGGCATCTCGCGACGTGACGGTGCCCGCGGCGCTGATCGGCCGTGCTTGGCCCTGGGGGCCGGATTGCGAGGGCTATCTGGTGGAGAGCTACGACCTTGGCTCCGAGTCGAGTCGGGTCG
>JAUUZB010000381.1 GCA_030590185.1 Deltaproteobacteria bacterium | reverse complement strand
GGGCCCGCCTTGGCCTGGGGCCCCAAGTGCATGGCGTTGGTCGGGCTAGCCGAGGCCAAGTGTATCGTGCCCTTGGGCGCCGGGAAGCTGCCGGGGAGCTGTGGGCACGTGCTCAACACCCTCGAACGGTACGGCGCCCGCGACCCTGGCTCCGCCGAGCAGATCTGCGAGGGGCTCGCGGCGATGATCGCGCCATGAGCCGATCGTCCTGGAGGCTGAGGATTCCGGGCGGTGGCCGGGATCCGGATTTGCCGAAGATCCCTGATCTGGTTGAGAACTAGGTGCGAGGACGCCGCCGCCCGCCTAGCAAATCCCTAGGCGGCGATCCCGCGCCTCCTCGACATCCGTCAATCGGGCGCCTATATAGGCCCCCGTCGCGCTGCGGCGCGTTACGCCCAAGCTTGGAGAGAATCATGTCGAAGCGAATCTGGTGGAATGCCTCCTGCTACCTCTTTGTGGCCCTGATGGCCACGGCCTGCGAGACCGGGCCCGGGACCGGAGACGGCGGCGAGGGGGGGAGCGGCAACGGCAGCGGCGGCACCGGCGGAAGCACCGGCGGCACCGGCGGCAACGTCGTCATCACGGGCCTCGACATCTATGCGATCCAGGATGCCAGCCACGAAAATCACCCCGAGCTCAACTCCGTGGTCTCCCTCGAGGGCGTGGTGGTGACCGGGGTCGAGGACGGTAGCGATGCCGGCTTTTTCGCCCAGGTGGCCGAGGCGGATTATGACCCGACCTACGACGCCACCTTCAGCGGTATCTACTGTTTCCGTCCCCAGGACAGCGGCGGCACGGCGGTCTCCATGGGCGACGAGGTGACCATCGAGGGGAACTACGTCGAGTTTCCGGAGGGGCAACCGGGCACCGTCTCCCAGCTCATCATCCAGTCGGTCACGGTCACCGGCAGCGGCACCATCCCGACCCCGGCCTTGATCGCCGACGTCTCCACGGTGGCGACCGGCGGCAGCAACGCTGAGGCGTACGAAGGCGTCCTCATCCGCATCGAGAACGTCGGCATCCAGGACCTCAACCCCGACGCCCCGAGCGACTACGGTGTGTTCGTGGTCGACGGCGGCCTTCACGTCGACAACGACCTCTACCTCCAGGCCTCCACCACCGGGCGCAGCGCCGCGAGCCTCGTCCACGTCCAAGGCCTGCTCCACTACGCTTACTCCACGAACAACCTGCTCCCCCGCATGGCCAGCGACATCCTGATCGTCCCCAAGGAGGCCGAGCCCTACACCATCTACCAGATCCAAGACCGTGAGCGTCTCGACGCGGCGGCGGACTACGCGGCCGTGGAGCTGATCAACGTGGTGGTCACCGCGGTGGAAGGCAGCGGCAACGAAAACTTCTTCGTCCAGGTCGACCCGATCGGCCTCGATTATGAGGGCACCGCCGAATACAGCGGTATCTACTGCACCCGCGCCGAGAACTCCTCCCCCAGCCTGAGCGTCGGCGAGGTGATCACCCTCGAGGGCATCTACCAGGAGTTCTTTGACGCCAGCACCATCGCCGTGGCCACCGTGACCACCGGCGGCGGCAACTCGGTGGTCACCCCGACCCTGGTCAACGCCATCGACGTGGCCAACCCGGACACCGACTTCCCGAGCCGCGGCTCCCTGGCCGAGGCCTATGAGGGCGTGTTGATCCGGGTCGACGCCGTCGACCTGGTTGACCCCAACCCGGACGGCCCAGAGGCCGACTACGGCGAGTTCGTGGTCGACGACGGCCTGGTCATCTCCAACGACATCTTCTACGGGGCCAGCAGCATCGGCCGCCTGATGTCGAATTTCTACTACATCATCGGCGTGCAGCAGTACGCCTACAGCGCCTTCAAGATGATGCCGCGCAACGCCGACGACCTCGACGGCGAGCTGGCGCCCCTGCTCGACTACACCATCTATCAAGTCCAGGACCGCTCCGACGCCGCCCCCGCCCCCCTCGGCGGTGTGCGCCTCGTGGATGTGGTGGTCACCGCCGCCGACGACGATGGCCTGGGCAATTTCTGGATCCAAATGGAGGAGGCCGACTACGACAGCCGCGAGGCGCGATTCTCCGGCATCCACGTCTTCCGCGAGGAGGACCCGGGCAACACCGAGTTGGCGGTCGGCGATCTGGTCACGGTCGAAGGCATCTATGAGGAGTTCTTTGGTCTCTCCCGCATCTCGCCGATCTCGGTGCTGGTCACCGGTGCCGGCGCCGGCACCGTGCCCGCTGGCGCGGTCATCGACCCGGCCAACGTTGCCACCGGCGGCAGCGAGATGGAGGACTACGAGGGCGTCTTGATCCGCGCCGAGAACGTCGATCTCTCCATCGCCAACCCGGACGATCCGAACGACTACGGCGAGTTCGTGCTCGACGGCGGTCTGCACGTGGACAACGAGTTGTTCTGGGACGCCACCACCATCGGCCGGATCGCCGACTCCTTTGTCTTCATCCAGGGCGTGCTCACCTATGCCTATGAATCGGCCAAGATGTTGCCCCGCGACGCCGCCGACATCGAAGCGGTGATCGGCACCGCCACCGGCTACTCCATCTACCAGATCCAGGACCGGAGCCACGCCAGCGCCGCGCCGGTCGGCCTGGTGAGCATCAGCGACGTGGTGGTCACCGCGGTTTGGGACGACGGCATGAGCGACTTCTTCGTGCAGGTTCAGCCGCTAGACCAGGACGCGGGCTACGGCGCTGAGTTCAGCGGCATCTTGATCGCCCGAGAGGACAACGCCGGCAACGTCGCGGTCGCCATCGGTGACGTGGTCGATATCGACGGCCTCTACGGCGAGTTCTTCGACCTGTCGCGCATCGTGCCGATCACGGTCACGGTCACCGGCGTTGGCACCGGCACGGTACCGCCTGCGGAGGTCGTCGCCGACCCGGCGCTGGTCGCCACCGGCGGCGCGGATATGGAGACCTGGGAGAGCGTCTTGATCGCCTTCGAGACCGTGAACCTCGGTGTGGCCAACCCCGACGCCCCCTCCGACTACGGCCAGTTCAGCCTGCAGGGCGGCCTCCTGGTGGATGACGATATCTTCCGCGACGCCGACCTGATCGGCCGCGCCGCCGAGTCCTTCACCCTGATCCAGGGCGTGCTCAACTACAGCTACTCCGAGAGCAAGCTGCTGCCGCGCATGGGCAGCGACATCGACCCGGTGCTGGCCGACGCCACCCCCTACAGCATTTATCAAATCCAGGACCGCGACCACCTCAGCGGGGCGGCACCCGAATTTGCCATCGTCCGCCTCGAGGGCGTGGTGGTAACCGCCGTGGAGTGGGATGGCGACGAGGGCTTCTACGTCCAGCACGAGCCGGACGGCACAGGCTGGGAGGCCGGCTACGGCGCCACGTTTAGCGGCATCCATTGCTCGCGCAGCATGGGCTCCGCCCCGGTCGTGATGGTGGGTGACGTGATCGACGTGGAGGGGATCTACTCAGAGTACTGGGACCTCTCCGAGATCGGCGTCACCTCCGTGAGCCTGGTCGGTACCACCACTCCACTGGCCGCCACGCTCGTCAACGCCGGCGAGGTCGCCACCAACGGCATTTTGCGAGAGCAGTACGAGGGCGTGCTGGTACGCATGGAGACCATCGACCTCGAGCTCGCCAACCCCGACGCCCCCGCCGATTACGGCCAGTTCAGCCTGGTCGGCGGCCTGGTGGTGGATGACGTGCTGTTTCCGGGGGCGGAGCTCATCGGCCGCTCCGCCATCACCTTTGGCTTTATCCAAGGGGTGATGAGCTACTCCTATAGTGAGGCCAAGCTCTACCCGCGGGACGCCGCCGATATGGACATCACGGTCAGCGGCACCACGGTCTACACCATCTACCAGATCCAGGATCGCGCCCACACCAGCGGCGTCATCGCTCCCTTGAGCGCCGCGGTGCGGGTCGAGAACGTGGTGGTCACCGGCGTGCGACAGCCAACGGGCGACTTCTTCGTGCAGGTGATGACCGCCGACCAGGACACGATCAATTACACGCTCGGCTCCGAGTTCAGCGGCATCAACTGCAGCCGCTACCCGGACGCCGCCAACCTGGCGGTGGCAGAGGGCGATATCCTCAACGTCGAGGGGATCTACACGGAGTATTTCGATGAGTCGCGCATCACGGTGAGCGCCATCGAGTACGTCGGCGCGGGTACGATGCCAGCACCGACCGTGGTTGACCCGGCGGAGGTGGCTACCGGCGGGGCCTTGGCCGTGCTCGATACCTTCGAGGGCGTGTTGATCCAGGTCGATGGGATCGCCGTCATCACCCCCAACCCGGACGGCCCCGCAAGCGACTTCGGCGAGTGGCTGGTCACCGGCAACCTGCGCGGCGAGGACCTGCTCATGGGTACGGCGGAGATCATCGCCCGCAACGCGGTTAGCGTTACCTCGATCACCGGGCTTCTGACCTACAGCTATAGCAACTTCAAGCTCGCGCCGCGCAAGCGCGCCGACTTCGTGGCCGACTTCGGCACCCCCACGGTCTACACGATCTACGACATCCAGGACCGCGTCCTGGGCACCGCGCCCGAGGACAGCATCGTGCGCATCGAGAACGTGGTGGTCACCTCCGTGGCCGACGCCGGGCTCGGCTTCCTGTACGTGCAAATCCAAGAGGGCGACTATGACGACGTCACCTACGCCACCGGCGCCGAGTACAGCGGTATCCTCGCCGGCCGCAGCCCACACTTCGAGAACCTGGACCTGGTGGCCGGCGACCTGGTCAACATCACCGGCTACTATATGGAGTATTGGGACAACAGCGAGCTGGTGATCTTCGACATCGAGTACGTCGGCGCCGGCACCGTGCCCGCCACCACGGTGGTCACCACCGCCGGCATCACCACCGGCGGTGAGGTTGAGCTCTACGAGGGCGTGCTGGTCGAGGTGCAGAACGTGACCATGGTCAACCTCAACCCGGACGACCCCGACGACTACGGCGCCTTCGAGATCAACGATGGCGTCACCGTGGGCAATTGGGTCTACGAAGACGCCACCACCGACGGCCGGGCGCTCACCGACTTCACCTCGATCATCGGGCCGCTCTACTACGGCTTCAGCACCTGGACGATCTTCCCGCGCAGCGCCGCGGATATCAGCGGGACCTAGATTGATGATCCGAAGTCTGGGGGGGGGCTTGGGCTGAACATTTTTTGGCGCTGAATTCTCTGGGGATGAGTTCTCTGGGGATGAGTTCTCTGGGGATGAGTTCTCTGGGGATGTGAACTTCTTTGGGGCCGGACTCTTTGGGGCCGGACTCTTTGGGGCCGCTGCGGAGCCGCCTTCGGCGTCTCCTTCGCGGGCTTCGGGAGCCGGCTTCGCCGTCTCCCTGCGCGCT
>JAUUZB010000053.1 GCA_030590185.1 Deltaproteobacteria bacterium | reverse complement strand
TGCTGGTCACCTACTTCAACCAGTTGCGTGCCCGGGGCATGTCGGTCGCCGAGGCGGTGCGCGAGGGGTCCGAGAGGCGGCTGCGGCCGGTGATGATGACCGCCCTGTTGACCATCCTCGGGTTGGTGCCGCTGCTGTTGGCGACCGGCCCGGGATCTGAGATCCAACGGCCCCTGGCGTTGGTGATCACCGGCGGTGTGTTTACCTCCACCGCCCTGACCCTGGTGTTGCTGCCGACCCTCTACGGTTGGTTGGAGGGGCGCGCCGAGAGTTGAGCGCCGCGTTCATCACGTAGCGCTCAACAGGCCGCACGCAACAGGCGCGGCCCAGTGCTCAGCGCAAGGCCTTGAGCGCCTTCTTGGCTTCGCGCTTGAACTCGCTCTTGGGCAGCTTGCTGACCCGCTCGTACAAGGGCAGCGCCTCCTCCGTGCGTCCGAGCTTGACCAATAGGTTCGCGGCCTTGAACAGCGCGTCGACGATTTTGTCGTTGTCCGGGTGCTGCTCGATGAAGGCTAGGTAGACGACCGCCGCCTCCTCGATTTTTTTGCCGCGGCGCAGCGCATCCGCGAGCTTGAGTTGAGCCTCCCAGTCGAGGTTGTACTCCTCGCGCAGCTGCACACCTAGGCGGGCCGTCTCGCCCCAACGCTTCTTGCGATGGGCATCGAACATCTTGCGCCGCAACGCCTTGCGCTGGGCCTCCTGCTCGGGGCTGAGCTGGGCGGGCTGCTCGGGTGTGTCCGTTTCATCTTCGCCCGTTTCACCTTCTAATGTCCCGGCCTCCTCCGCCCCGGTGTCGGCCTCCTCCCCCTCGGTGGGGGCCGCCGCCCCAGAGGGATCTTCCCCCTCGGGCTCAGCCGCGGCGGGGTCACCGGCCTCTGCCTCATCTAGGTTCGCCGTGGCTGTCGGCGCGGCGCCCCCGCTGGACGTTTCGCCCGAGCCGAGCAGGCGGTTCGCGGTGGAGACGACGCCGACCAGAAAGAACGCGAACAGGAGAATGCCGGTGAGGGTCACCGCCATGAGCCGCAGGCGCGACTCGTGCAGCCAGCTGCCCATGGCCTGCAAGGGGCTCGCCGACGGGGAGACGATGGTCAGCAGGCGGTCGGTCAGGATTTCCTGTTTGCTCGAGCGTTCCTCGAGATCCCTGAGAACTTCGATCTGGCCCCCGATTCGCTCGGAGGCCATCTTTGCGAAGCTCTCGACGGTGGCCATGCGGGTGTCGAGGATCGCCTCGAGGGACCGGGTCCGCTCGCGCTCGAGCGCCTCGGCCGCCTCCTGATGTTCTTGGGACCGGCGCTCGAGCTCCTGACCGCGCGCTTCGAGCTGGGTCGAGAGCACAGCGATCTCCTTGTCGCGGTCCACGAGATCCTGATCCCGTTGCTTTCGATCCGATCGCAGATCGTTCTCGCGCTGCTCGTGCTCGGCGCGCAGCTCGGCCTCGGCTTCGTCGTGCTTGGCGTGCAGCTCGGCTTCGGCTTCGTCGTGCGTGGCGCGCAGCTCGGTCTCTTTTTTCTCGTGGGCGCCGTTCAGCTCCTGCACGCGGCGCTCCTGCGCCTCGCGCAGGCTGGCCACCGCCTCCCTGAGCTTGGCGAGCTTCGCCGTCCAGGCCTCGGTGGCGGCCGTGGAGCTCTCCGCCTCGCGCGCCAGCTCCTCGGCAATGCGCTCCTCGGTTTGGCTGAGCTCCAGGCGCACCTGTTCGAGGCTAGCCTCGAGGCGTCCAACCTGCTCCGCCCGTTGGGCGAGCGCCGAGGCCTGGGCGTCCGAGGGCTCTCCCGGCTGGTCGTCCGAAGGCTCCGCTGCGTCGGTTGAAGTCACGCGATTGTCGGCGTCATCCGTGTGCACTGAATTGCTCCCCGTACAGCTCGAGGTCGACGCGGTGTCGGCGGTTGAGGGCTCCCTCATTCGAGGCGACGAGGCCCCGTTCCTGGGATCGGACCCTACCGCGACCCGGACCAGGGGTCTATGGCGGGGTCGGGCCGCCACCCCCACCCCAAGGGCGAGTGCGGCGGTGCAGCCGGCTCACGCAGCAGCGTCCCAACGAGAACAGCAGAAAAACCGCCTCTCAGCCGTTCCGTCCCGCGAGCTGGTCGAGGACTTCGTCATGCTCGGGGAACCGGCCGCTGGCGTGGCGCGAGTAGATCAGGTCGCCGTCCACCGCCACGTCGAAGATGCCGCCGGCGCCCGCGATCAGCTCGGTTTCGATGTTGAAGCGTTTCTTGATTTCGCCCGCCAGACTGGCGGCCTGAGGGTGGAAGTTTCAAGATTTGCAGTAGGTTATGGAGATCCGCATGCCGGGAAGGTATGGCGAGGCCCGGTACCGCGCAAGGCGATTCGCTCGGCGGTGCGGTGATCTCTAGCCAGGATCCCGCGAACTGCGTATGCTGTTAGTGAGGTGTATGCTCTGCGGCTACACCTTTGCTTTGCAGGAGACGAACATGGGCAAGTTGCTGTCCCTCTTTCGGAAACGTCGCGGCCAGCGTGGCCAGGGTATGACCGAGTACATCATCATCGTGGCGTTGGTGGCCATCGGCGCCATCGCGGTGGTGACCATCTTCGGTGACAACATTCGTGCCTTGTTTGGCACGTCGGCGAACGCGCTGACCGGTGATCCAAACACCCTCCAAGGTACCCAGGCAACCGACGAAGAGACGGATAAGGATCTCGCGAACTTCGGCGAATTGGACTAGGGCGGGTCCCTCGATTCGTCCGTGGGCGGGTGAGGCCATTTACCCGCCGCGCGCCTTTTTTGCCCATTCCCTCGCAAGCCTGCAAGATTCCCCATGCCTTGGGCATGGGTCTCACTCCTAATCCTCACCTCGCCGGAGCCGGCGGGGGACGTCGCCGCGACCGTCGAGTCGCCGCCGGAGTCAGCGTCCCAGCACGCCTGGCTCACCTCGGTGCAGATCGGGGCGGGCATGCTCGAGGAGGACCCGGCCGGCCTGATGCGGCCGCGACTCGGCTACCGGGGTAGTCTGGGGACGTTGATCCTTGGCCTGCCGATATGGGTGCGCTTTGCGGATCGCGCGCCGGCGTACGATCCAACGGCGGCCGTGGATGAGGCCTCCTGGATCACCGATTGGAGCTCGCCTGCGACCTACGCCGCCATGCTCGAAGAGCTCAGCCTGTCGTTTGCGGGTGAGCGGGTGCGGCTCTACGCCGGGCCGGTCAAACAGGAGACCCTCGGCTACGGCGCCCTGGTGGACGGCTTCTCCGGCTCCCTCGATCCGCTGGTCCGGCGCACCGGGGCCCGCTTTGATCTGCAGCTCGACACGGTGCAGGTGGAGCTGTTGGCCGACAGCGTCGTCGACCCACACCTCCTCGCCGCCCACGTCACCCTCGCGCCGTTGACTTGGGTGGGCTGGGATGACGAGAGCCGCTTCCGGGTCGCAACGGGAATGGCACTGGATCCGGGCGCCCCCGGTACCACCGAGTCGGCGCCGGTCGGCGGTGCTGACCTCGGCGTGGGCTACATCTTCTGGCGCAGCGAGCGCGTCGCCCTCGAGAGTTATCTGACCGGGGCGGTGCTCTCGACCCCGGGGGTAGGCGGGCACCTCGGGCTTCGTCTCGAGGTAGCCACGCGGCCGGGCGAGCAAGACAGCGACGCGGTGACGCTGGATCTCGAATGGGTGTTGGCGAGCGACGGCTACGTGCCGGGCTTTTTTGACGTGGCCTACCAGGCGGAGCGCCTCGAGGTTCCCTCCCGCCTCGACCGTCCCAAACGTGAGCTCAATCCGCGCGCCGGCTATGGCCTTCGCGGTAGCGCCGACGTGCGCATCGGTGGGGCGCGCTTCGGGCTCTCGGCCCATAGCATGTTCAGGGGGCAGCTCAGCAGCAGCGCCTACTTGCGGCTCGAGTTTGATGCCTGGTCGGTGGCGGGCATGGTGGTCAAGCGCGACATGGAAACCTGGGATGACCTCGTTGAGGCCGGGCCCGGCACCTACGGGGTGTTGGAGGCGGCGGTGCGTGTCTGGGATGGTTTCTTCCTCTTTGCGACCTTGCATCACGGCTGGCGCGAGGGGGAGGCGTACGATCGCCGGGTCGTGACCGATTGGCTCGGCGGGGTGGGGTACGCGCTGGGCGGCCAGCTCTAAGCGGCTACGGGTTTCTGTGGCGATGAACGCAGGACGAAACTAGGCGGCTACGGGTTTTCAGCGTATATCCTCGCAGACTCGACTCCGATGAAACGCCGGCTCTCGCTCATTGCGGTGGGTCTCTCCATCGCCGCCAGCCTCCTGCTCTCTGCCTGGCGGATCACCAGCATTGTGCCCGAGGCCTCCTTGGACGCGGCCGCGGTCGTGGTGCGCGAGCGCTTTCACGACGGTGATCTGATCATCGTAGAGCCCTGGCCGCAGGTCGGCCCGCGGCTCCGGCTCGGGGATCTACCGCTGCTCGAGCCCAAGGCGCTCCACCGGGACGACCTCGTCGGGTTTCGACGTGCCCTGTTGCTCGAGCTCGACACCATCGGCGCGAGCGGGCGCAGCCATGATCTGCTCACCGAGATCGCCACCGGCGAGGCGGTTGACGCCTGGCCCGACCTGCGACTGACGACCTTTGTGTTGCGGGCTCCGGTGCGAGTGCTGTTCGATCTGCACCGGGAGATCGATCGGGTCCGGGTCACCGCCCGCTATCCCGGGGGTGAGGCCGAGCCCTGCGATCGTTTCCGCCGCGACCGCTGGTCCTGTCCCCGCAACCCCGACTGGAGCTACGTGGGGCGCGAGATCCGCGACATCGGTAACGAGCCGCGCACCTGCGTCTGGTTGCACCCGTTGCACCGCGGCGGTGAGCTCACGGTGGAGCTCCCGCCGGAGCTAGTCGTCCACACCCCGGGCGCCTTTGTGCTCGGGGGCTACGGCTTCACCGACCACGCGGCCCGGGCGGCCCAGGCGCCGGTCGAGCTCCGCATCGAAGCCGGGGCCGAGACTCTACTCGACGTTGCTCATCCGGTATCCACCGGCTGGCAGCGCTATCGCGCCGCGCTGCCCCCGGACCACGGCCCCCTGCGGATCAGCGTGCGCAGCGAGAACAACGGCGTTGCCCATTTTTGCTTCGCCCTGCGCGTCATGGAGCCCATGCCGTGACCGTTGGGTGGCGAGCCAGAGCCCGCGCCGCGGCAGGTTGGATCGTCGCCAACCCCGACCCGTGGGTGGCGTTGGCCGTCGCGTTGGCCAGCGTCGTCCTGCTCGCGGTCACCGCGGACCAGGGTTTCGTGCGTGACGAGGGCTATTACTTTCGCGCCGCCTCCGACTACCACCGTTGGTTCGAGGATCTGTGGCGCAACCTGTGGGCCGGCCAGCTGGGGCTGAGCTTTAGCGACGCCGCCCTGCGCAAGGCCTTTGGCTACAACACCGAGCATCCGGGCCTGATCAAGATTGCCATGGGTTGGACCCACAAGCTGTTCCACGATTGGCTTGGCTGGACCTCGCGCGCCACCGGCTATCGGCTCGCCTCGATCGCGTTGGTGGCCGTGGGCAACGGCTTCACCTACCTACTCGGGGTGCGGCTTTTCTCGCGGCCGGTGGCGCTGCTCGGTGTGGCGCTGTTGCTCGTCTCGCCCCACGTTTTTTATCACGCCCACCTGGCCTGCTTCGACGGTCCAATCATGGGCCTGACGGTGGTGGTCGCCTATGCCTTCTGGCGTTCCCTGGAGAGCCGGGCCTGGATCATCGGTGCCGGCCTCGCCTGGGGGGTGGCGGTGGCCTCCAAGCACAACGCCCTGTTCCTGCTGCCCACCCTGGGGTTGGCCTGGGCCGGGGCGCGCGCCGCGCAGTTTCGCATCACCCGGCGCGCCGAGCTCGAGCTGCCCGCGCTGCCGGTGAGCTTCATCGCCATGCTGTTGATCGGGCCGTTGGTGTTTTACGTTTTCTACCCCTACGGCTGGCACGATCCGATCGTCCGGGTCACCGAGTACCTGCGTTTCCACCTCCACCACGAGCATTACCCGGTGGACTACTTCGGCACCCTGTACACGGCGCCGCCTTTTCCCCTGCACTTCCCGTTCGTCATGTCAGCTCTCACCATCCCGTTACCGATCCTGATCCCGGGTTGCCTCGGGACGTTGGTGATCGCGACACGATTGGTGAAGGGGATGTGGCACAGCTGGCGCGGGGTCGAGATCGAGGACCCCTGGCCGCGCTGGTTGCTGCTGACCAATCTCTTACTTCCGCCGGTGCTCATCGCGCTGCCCACGGTTCCGATCTTTGGTGGTACCAAGCATTGGATGACGATGATGCCCTTCCTGTGCCTGGTAGCCGCCTGGGTGATCTGGGGCGCCGCGGGTTACCTCCGGGCGCGACTCAACCGCGTTGGGCTCGTGGCCGCCGGCGCTCTGGTGGTGGCGGTGTTGGTCATGCCTGCCGTTGAGACGGCCCGCACCCACCCCCTCGGCCACACCTACTTCAACGAGCTGGCGGGCGGGCATCAAGGCGGAGCCGCCCTCGGCATGCCGCGGACTTTCTGGGGGGGGGATGGCCGTGGGCTGCTCGAGACGCTCAACGCCGAGGCCGGCCGCGGGGCCAAGGTCTTCACCGACCGGATGAATCAGGACGATTTTCAGGCCTACAAGAGAGACGGTCTGTTACGTTCGGACTTGCGCTGGGTGTTGGATCTGCGCCGCGCCGATTGGGTGGTGATCAACCACCAGCGTGAGTATCAGGAGAACGAGTATCAGGTTTGGTCACTCGCCGGTCACCGCCGGCCGGTGGTGGTAGTCGATGTTGATGGCGTGCCGATCGCCAGCCTCTACCAATTAGCCCAGGAGTGAGACGTGCGTGCCATCGTTTGTGATTCGCCGGGTGATGAGGAGGTCATGCGCCTCGCCGAGGTTCCGTCGCCCGAGCTCGGGCCGGGGCAGGTGAGGGTTCGAGTCCAGGGGACGTCGGTCAACCGCGCCGATCTCCTGCAGCGCCGGGGGCTCTATCCGCCCCCACCGGGCGCCACGGAGATCCTCGGGCTCGAGTGCGCCGGCGAAATCATTGAGGTCGGAGATGGGGTCGACGCCTGGCGGCCGGGCCAACGGGTCATGGCGCTCCTGCCCGGCGGCGGCTACGCCGAGGAGGTGGCGGTCGATGCCGGCACGGTGTTGGCGTGGCCCGAGTGTTTTTCGCAGGCCGAGGCGGCGGGCTTTATGGAGACGCATCTCACCGCCTTCCTGAACATCTTCACCCTCGGCCAGCCCGAGGCGGATGGCGCTGTGCTCGTTCACGGCGGCAGCGGTGGGGTGGGCACCGCGGCGATCGGCTTGGCGCGGGAGGCGGGGCTGCGCATCGCCGTGACCGCCGGGTCCGCGGAGCGCTGCGCCCGTTGTTTGGAGCTCGGCGCCGACCTCGCCATCAACTACCGCGAGCGGGATTTCTCCCGCATCGTGCGCGAGGAGCTCGGGGGGGCCGACGTGATCCTGGATTGCGTCGGCGGTCGTTACCTCGAACGGAATCTCACCGCCTTGAAGCCCGGGGGCGCCCTGGTGATCATCGGCCTGATGGGCGGGGTGAGCGCTGAGCTCAACCTGGCGGCGTTGTTGCTCAAGCGCCTGCGGGTGTGGGGATCCACCCTGCGCAGCCGGCGGCCCGCCGACAAGGCCGAGATCGTGCGCGGGTTCTCGGAGCACTTTGGCGATGCCCTCGCGGCGGGGCGCCTGCGGCCGGTGATCGACCGCACCTTGCCGTTGGCCGAGGTCCCGGAGGCACATCGTCGGCTCGACGCCGGTGAGGTGTTTGGGAAGCTGGTGCTCGAGGTGGGTCCTTCGACACGCGACCGGCTTTCGCCGGCCACGGCTCAGGACGAACGGATATGAGACGTACCCCCATCCCCGTTCATCCTGAGCGAGCGAAGCGAGTCGAAGGGCCCCCATCCCCGTTCATCCTGAGCGAGCGAAGCGAGTCGAAGGGCCCCAATACCCGTTCGCCCTGAGCCGCGTGCGGAGCACGCGAGTCGAAAGGCCCCCTTCGATGAACGGAGATGACGTGGAACGTTGCCGTCCACTGCGTCCCAGTCGACCTCCTAGTCGATGCAAGTCGCCCGATAGGCGTCGCAACTCCCATGGGTGGATAGCAGACACAGATCCGCCACCGGGTTCGCCGGGTCCTCGGCCTTGATCGCGTCGTAGCAGAGCTCGATGTCGCTCACCGCGCAGGCCGTTGCGAGATTGCTCATGCACTCGGAGACCCCGCCGGTGCCCACCGTCACGCCAGCGCCGCAGTCGTGCTCGTAGCCCCAGCCCCCGGCGTAGTTGACCATCCAAGTGCAGAGGTCGCGTTTGTCTTCGGCCGCGAGGTCTGAGACCAGGGAGGCGGAGAAACCGCTCGGATCCCCGGCCCACACGCAGTCGCCAATGGCGTCCACGAAGTAGTCCATGCAGGCACAGCTCGCCGCCCCACCGACCATGCCCTCGCACACCGAGAACTCCACGCATCCCACCACCGCCATGTTCGACCCGTCGCAGTCCGGGTCGTAGAGGTCGCAGTCGCAATCGCAGTCGCTGCCGGCGCCGGCGTCGTACAACGCCGCGTCGCAGGACCAGCTCGCGCAATTGCCGGCGGTCAACGGCTGGCTGTCGTGTCGCGTGTTGGAGCCGGGGCTCACCGAGCGCTCCGAGGTGCCGCAGTAGAGCACGTCGCCGGCGGCGTCGAGGCCCTCGACTTTGAGGCGATAGGGGACCGGCAGAAAGCCCCCGGTGGCGCCCGGCGTCGGGTCGGAGGGGATGCTCAGGATGTCGAGGGTCTGGGCGTTGACGTTGCCAAAGATCGGCAGGTCGCAGGCCGGGGACCAGGTGCCCTCCAGGGTGACCTCGGTCTGGCCCTCCTCGGTGAGGGTGTAGCGCAGGGTTTGGACCTCTTCGTTGCGCGGGCACAGGCCGACCGGGATCTGACAGAAGGGCGTGCCCCCGAGGCAATACTCGCGCGGCGGGCAATCGCTGTGGTTAGTGGTGTCGGCGCAGGCGTCGCCGCTGTGGGGATAATCGACGTCAAAGCTCAGATCGCCCACCGGGGTGCGCAGCTCATAGCTCTCCTCCACCACCGACCCATAGTCGACCTCGAAGGGCGCGGCGCTGTCGTAGAGTAGGGTGCCATCGGCATCAAAGGCCTCGATGGTGAGCTCGTAGGATTGATGGCCGATGCCCTGGACCGTGACCGTGCCGCTATTGTGCCCGAGCTCGCAGTCAAACTCCTTGTCCCAATCTGGCACTACCCCGTCCGGGTCCTCGAGCAATACGTGCACCAGGGTCACCGGCGGATAGTCCGGCGCGCCGGGTATGTCCTGTGGGTCGTTGGTGCAGTCGCGGATGTCATCCACGGTGCAATCACCCGCGCCAGCGTCCTCGCAGGCCGCGTCGAGGGTGTTCCAGGTGCAGTCCGCCGTGTCGTCGCAGGTGGACTGGTCGAACCCGGTACATTGACAATAGTCCTTGGTCCAGTCCCGGTAGTTGAAGCTCCAGCCGATCTTTGCCACCTCGTTGGCCGAGGTGCTGTTGTTGCAGGCGATCAGCAGGGCAAGGGCAGCGAGCGGCAGCCAACGCATGATGAACCTCTCCGAAAGAGCACAGCACTGCCTACTCGACGGGGCGCAGCCCCGCAAGAGAGCTCGGTCGGCGCAAAAAAAGGCGCAACCCCGTCGCCCACAAACCGATAAGTACCAGTGAAGCGACAAATGCAAAGGGTGCGTTCGCACCGACCGCGTTGTCAAAATTCACTTGCCGAAACTGGAGAAGAATAAAATGCTTAGCACAACTGCGCCCACCGCCCGGACGAGTCCCTTGGTCAGCACTAGCAACCGGACCGCCCCTGAGCCCACCACCACGACGTCGGCTCGAACCGCGACCGTTGGCAGTGGCCGCGTTGTGTCCAGCCCCGTTGATGCGCGTCGCGCGATCAGCGGTGGCGCGACCCCAGGCGTAACCCTACCCGCGAGCGGAACTCCCACGGGCGTGCGGACCCGGGGCAGTGCGTCGGCCGGGGCAACGCCGCCAACGGGCACCCCCGCCAGCGGTGGCAACCCAGTGGTCGACAAGGCCAACCAGGTCATGGAGGACATCAAGGCCCTCTCCACCTACCGCAAGCAGATCGGGGAGGCCGCTGAAATCCTCACCACCGCCGGCAATATCGGCGTCAAGATCGGGGAAGCATCCCTCGACGCGGCCAAGAAGTGCCTCGAGGTGACCAAGGACCTGTGGAAGAAGGGTTTCTGGGGCAAGCTCGGCGCCATCTTCACCGGCCTGGCCACCGGCCTGCTCTACGTCTTCGGCGGCATCCTCTACGGTGTCGGCAAGCTGTGCAGTGCGATCGCGGGGCCGCTGAAGATGATCGCCGGCGGCGGCGACGCGGATGCCAAGGCCGCGGCCGGCCAAAAACAGCGGGACACCCACAAGAAGATGGACGCGGCCAAGCGGGGCGCCAAGCAGAAGCTCGAAGCCCTCAAGTCAACCTCCGCAGCTAACCAGGCGCGGGTGTTG